>JABCYT010000416.1 GCA_013290035.1 Alphaproteobacteria bacterium | reverse complement strand
AGGGTGCCCAGGGCCAGTTGACGTCCGTCACCGCAGCCACGCTCGACGGCGCGACCCGGCGCATCGAGGCCGATGCGCTGCTGCCGTTCTTCGGGCTTTCGATGTCGCTCGGTCCCGTTGCCGACTGGGAACTGGCGTTGCAGCACAACCAGATCGGCATCGACGCCGCGACCACGGCGACCAACCGGCCGGGCATCTTCGCCATCGGCGACGTCGTCACCTATCCCGGCAAGCTGAAGCTGATCCTGACCGGCTTCGCCGAAGCCGCCATCGCCGCGCGCTCGGCCTATGCCCTGGTCCATCCCGAGACGCCGCTGCACTTCGAATATTCGACGACCTCGGGCCTGCCCTCCGTCTAGCGCTGGGGGCCTAACGCAACGTCCTGAAGAAGGCGCGCACGTCGCCGACGAACAGCTCGGGCTGCTCGAAGGCGGCGAAGTGGCCGCCCTTGGGCATTTCGTTCCAATGGCGGATGTTGGTGAAGTTGCCTTCCATCCAGCGCCGCACCGGCGTCACGATCTCGCGCGGAAACACCGCCACGCCGGTCGGCACGGTGACCTTGTGGATGGTGCGGCGCTCCGGACCGAAACTCTCCCAATAGAGCCGGGCCGACGAGGCGGCCGATGCGGTCACCCAATACAGCATGACGTTGTCCAGCAATTCGTCGCGCCCGACGATGTTCTCCGGATGCCCGTCACAATCCGTCCACGCCCAGAACTTCTCGAGGATCCACGCCGCCTGGCCGGCAGGCGAATCAGTCAGGCCATAGCCGAGAGTTTGCGGCCGCGTCGATTGCTGCTTCGAATAGCCGGAATCCCAGTCGGCGTAATATTTGATTCCCTTGAGCGCCCGTGCCTCTTCAGGCGTCGGTTGGCCCTCCACCTGCGGCCGCGCCGACATGGCCAGCGTGACGTGGATGCCGGCACAGTGCTGCGCATCCTGCGCGCCGAGCGAGGTGGTCACCGCCGAGCCCCAATCGCCACCCTGTGCGCCGTAGCGTGCGTAGCCCAGGCGATCCATCAACCGGGCCCAGGCGGCGGCGATGCGATCGATGCCCCAGCCGGTGGTCTTGGGCTTGGCCGAGAAGCCGAAGCCGGGCAGGGACGGGCAGACCACGTGAAACGCGTCGGCCGGATCGCCGCCGTGGGCGGCCGGATCGACCAGCGGTTCGATCACCTTGTGGAATTCGACCACCGAGCCCGGCCAGCCATGGGTGATGATCAATGGCATGGCCCGGGGGTGTGGCGAGCGCACGTGCAGGAAATGAATGTCGAGGCCGTCGATCGCAGTGGTGAACTGGGGGAAGCGATTGAGCAACGCTTCCCTTTTGCGCCAATCGTAGTCATTGGCCCAGTACCGGCAGACTTCCTCGATCCATTTCAGCGGCACGCCCTGGCTCCAGTCGTCGACCAGCTCGGCTTCCGGCCAGCGGGTCCTGCGCAGCCGCGATTTCAGGTCATCCAGAACGTCGTCGCCGACGGCGATGCGAAAGGGCTTGGCCTCGCTGCTCATGATGCGCCCCTCATCGATGCGGAAATAGTGGAGTAGAGTGTCCGGTGCGGGGGCGGAGGGCAATGCGCATGGATGCCAAGCTGATCGTCGAGCTCGGGCAGGCACTGTGGGGTCCCGCCTGGAAGGGGCCGATGGCGGAGGCCGTGCGCCATCAGAAGAGCGCGGTTACGGATTGGGCGTCGGACCGCGTACCGGTGCCGGCCGGCGTGTGGAGCGAGTTGAAAAAAATCATACGCCAGCGCCGGCACGAGCTCGATCGTCTGGTGCCGCGCACGGAAAAAGCCCATGACGCGGCGCTGCAGCGCACGGTCGAACAGGCCAAGCTCGGCAAGCGAAGCCTATGAGGCTTCACTCCGCAGCCTTCGGCATCGCCGCCTGCTGCATGCGTAAGACCTGCTCCCAGCCGCGATAGCCGGTGAAACCGTCCTTGTCGAAGAACAGCACCGGGCCGTCGCAGAAGAACAGATACTCGGTATTCTCCAGCGCCGTCGTGGCGCCGTGCACCATGCCGTTGACCTCGTGCAAAAAGTCGCCCGGGCCGTAGACGTTGTCGCGGACCTGCAGCCTGCCGGACAGCACGAAGGCGAAGGCCGCCGACAAGTGCTTGTGCGGCGGCGCGACATAGCCCTTCTTCCATTTCAGCAGGACGGCCCAGCGGCCGGACTCCTGCCCGACCCATAGGACCTTGGTCCAGGCCTGGCCGGGCTTGGTTTCGATCCAGGGGATTTCCGACGACCGCGTGATCGAATCGGCCAGCTCGCTGTTCACCGGGCGGATGTCTTGAGGCAGGGCCATGATTTCCTCCATCCTCTCGCTTGATGGAGGGATGCTAGCATGATCCTGGTCGGCCAGTACGACTCGCCCTACACGCGCCGCGTGGCGGTATCGCTCGGCTTGCTCGGCTTCGGCTTCGAGCACGATACGCGCTCGGTCTTCGGCGATTTCGATTCGATGCGAGCGACCAATCCGCTCGGCCGAGTCCCTTCGCTGATCCTGCCGGACGGCACGACGCTGATCGATTCGGCGGCCATCCTCGACTGGCTCGACCAGGAAGTGGGGCCGGAGCGGGCCTTGCTGCCGCCCAGCGGCTCCGGGCGGCAGCAGGCGTTGCAGCGTATCGCGCTGGCGACCGGCACGATCGACAAGGTCATGGCCGGAGCGTACGAGCGGCTCGTCCGCCCGCCGCTTCATCGCTGGCCGGATTGGATCGCGCGGTGCCGCATCCAGGCCGAGGGCGGCCTTGCGGCGCTGGCGGGACAATCCTGGCCGGCCGACGCCCGGCTCTGTCAGGCCTGGATCACCACGGCCTGCATGATCCGCTATGTCGGCCTCGCCGATCCGGACTTGCTGCCGCTCGGCCGCTATCCGGCGCTCGACGCGGTCTCCCAACGCTGCGAAGCGTTGCCGGCCTTCGAGACGACCAATCCCCCCGAATACGCGCTGCCTGCGGTCACGTGACCGGGCGGCTTTGCGGCAAGCGCTCCTTCCTGCCGTAGACCGGCGGGGCGAGCTGCTCGGCCGTGCGGCCGGCCCAGTCGCGCTGGCTCACCGTCGTGAGCCGCTTGCGCTGGCCGGCGATCAATCCGGCCGTGGCCGCCTCGACATCGATGGTCAGCACCTTGCCGTCCTTCACCACCTGCTGGCCGTCGACATAGACATGGCGGATGGCGCGATCGCCCGCCGAGTAGATCAGGCTGCGCACCGGCTCGTGCGCCGGCTGCATGTAGGGATGGCTCATGTCGACCAGCGAGAAGTCGGCCTTGCAGCCCTGCGCCAGGCGCCCGAGATCCGAGCGGCGCAGGATCTTCGCGCCGCCCACGGTCGCCGCCTCGAAGGCATGCCGCGTCGTGCCCATCTTGTAGTTGCCGGTGAGCACGCGCGCGACGTAGCAGGCGAGTCGGATCTCATCGACCATGTTGTGCGGGAAGGTGTCGGTGCCGATGCCGACCGTGATGCCGGCATCCATGTAGCGGCCGATGGTATTGAGCGCCATGCCGCGGCGCGCGAACACGGTCGGGCAGTGCGCCACCGCCGCACCCGATTCCTTCAGGATGTCGAAGTCGCGGGCGTGCGGATAGTGGATCTGCGGATGATCGCTGAGGAAGATGCCGTGGCCGATCACCAGGTCGGGGCCGAGCACGCCGATGGCGTCGAGCCATTCGATCGGCGTCTTGCCGTGGCGACGGACCATCTCATGGAACTCGACGACCGCCTGGCAGGCGTGCGTCTGCATCGGGATGCCGCGCTTCTTCGCCTCCTGCAGCGCCTCCTTAAAGAAGCCCTCGCGACAGGTATCGATCTGCGACGGACAGACCATGGCCGAGAGCCGGCCGCTGGGATGCTGCAGGGCGCGATCGATGGTTTGCATCGCGGCGTCGAACGCCTTCTCGCCGGCCTTCTCGTCCCAGGCATAGTCGACCGTGTGGCCGTTCTTGGTGAACCAGTAGCCCTGGCGCATCATCGGTGCCACCACGGCGCGGATGCCCGAGGCGGCGAGGTCGTCGAGCCAGCCGGGGCGGCTGACCGAGAGGTCGGTGATGGTGGTGACGCCGCTCTTCAGCAGCTCCGACAGGGCGACCGTGGTCGAAGGGCCGGCGTCCTCGGGGTCGAGGCCGAATACCGGCAGAAATTCGTAGAGCGAACTCTGGCCCAGCTTGTCGCTGCCGACTTCCTCGGTCAGGCCCTTGTTGGCCGGCTCGGAGAAGGGATGGCTGTGCACGTTGACGAAGCCGGGGATGGCCATGAAGCCCGCGCCCGCGACCACGCTGTCGGCGGTTCCGGCGTAGCCCGGTCCGACATGCAGGATTTCGCTGCCGGAGAATACCAGGTCGGCGTCGGTGAGATAGACGTGCCGCTGTTCGGACTCGTCCCAGGCGACGGCGACGTCGAGGTGGCGGACATGGGTGGTTTTTGCGCTCATCTTT
>JABCYT010000415.1 GCA_013290035.1 Alphaproteobacteria bacterium | reverse complement strand
GCCCGGTGTTAGGGACTAAAGGCGGTCACCGCGCTCGGTTGGAGCGCGCCGTGCTCACATCCGTTGTCCCCGTCGCGGCCTCTCAAATGACCTAAGGTGGGCTACGTTGGCGGGCGGAATTCGCCCTCTATGCGCGAAACTACGCAATATCTGTACTTTCCGAGGGAAATGGCGGAGAGGGTGGGATTCGAACCCACGGTACGCTTGCACGCACAACGGTTTTCGAGACCGTCCCGATCGACCACTCTGGCACCTCTCCGGGGCACCGCTTATAGGGGGGCGATTTTGTCGGGGCAACTCGCCGCTTGGGCCGGCGGATCTTACCCTTTTGAGCCCAAAATCAGAGGTTTCCGGCGTTGACTTGGGGGGCTTCCTGCGTATATTCCGCCCTCCTTCGGCGGGTCATTCAGGCCCGCCGCGCTCTTTCGTGCTTTCCGGCATTTTGGGCATGGATCCAGCCAAACCCTCTAGGGGTGGTGGGACACGTTCAGCTCGGAAGGTCTGAAGGTCTTTAGTCAGGTGTCATCATGATCGCCGTTATCCGCACGGGTGGAAAACAATACACCGTCGCCCCCGACGACACGCTCACCATCGAGCGCATCGCAGGTGAGGCCGGCGCCCAGGTCGAATTCACCGACGTGCTGATGGTCGACGACAAGGTAGGCGCGCCGACGGTTGCCGGCGCCAAGGTTTTGGGCTCGATCGTCAAGCAGGCGCGCGGGCCGCACCTGATCGTCTTCAAGAAGCGCCGCCGCCAGAACTCGCGGCGCAAGAACGGTCACCGTCAGGACCTGACGGTGGTCAAGATCGAACAGATCGTCGCCTAGCAGAGCGACCGGAGCAGTACGATGGCACACAAGAAGGCAGGCGGCTCCTCGCGCAACGGCCGCGATTCCGCGGGCAAGCGGCTGGGCGTCAAGCGCTTCGGCGGCCAGAAGGTCCTGTCGGGCAACATCCTGGTCCGCCAACGCGGCACCAAGATGGATGCCGGCGAGAATGTCGGCGTCGGCCGCGACCACACGCTCTTCGCCACCATCGACGGCGTCGTCTCGTTCCGCAAGCGAGCCGGCGGCAAGGTCGAGGTGAACGTGCTCCCGGCGCCGGCAGTTCCGGCCAAGATGGCCGCCGAATAGCCGTTCCCGTCCGATCGGAGTTTTAGAGGGGGAGCGGTCTGCCGTTCCCCCTTTTCATTTTGGATCCACCGCCATGAAGTTCCTCGACCAGGCCAAGATCTACGTCCGCTCCGGCAACGGCGGCGCGGGATCGGCGGGCTTTCGCCGCGAGAAGTTCATCGAGTTCGGCGGACCCGACGGCGGCGACGGCGGCAAGGGCGGCGACGTGATTCTCGAATGCGTCGATGGCCTCAACACGCTGATCGACTACCGCTATTCCCAGCACTTCAAGGCCGAAACCGGCCATCACGGCATGGGCAGCCAACGCACCGGCGGCGCCGGCAAGGACGTCGTGCTGCGCCTGCCGCGCGGCACCCAGGTCTTCGCCGAGGACAACGAGACCCTGCTGGTCGACCTCACCAAGATTGGTCAGAGGATCGTGCTGGCCAAGGGCGGCGACGGCGGTTACGGCAACCTGCATTACAAGAGCTCGACCAACCGTGCGCCGCGCCGCGCCGACAAGGGCTGGCCGGGCGAGGAACGCTGGGTGTGGCTCAGGCTGAAACTGATCGCCGACATCGGGTTGGTCGGTCTGCCCAACGCCGGCAAGTCAACGTTTCTTTCCGCGACATCGAACGCCCGTCCCAAGATCGCCGACTATCCCTTCACCACCCTGCATCCCGGACTGGGCGTCGTGAAAGCCGGCGACCGTGAGTTCGTGATGGCGGACATCCCAGGCTTGATCGAAGGCGCCCACGAGGGCGCGGGCCTTGGCACGCGCTTCCTGGGCCATGTCGAGCGCTGCCGCGCGCTCCTGCATCTGGTCGACGGGACGCAGGACGACGTTGTCGGCGCCTATCGCACGGTGCGCGGCGAGCTCAAGGCCTATGGCGGCAATCTCGCGCGCAAGAAGGAGCTTTTGGCCCTGAACAAGATCGACGCCATGACGGCCGAAGAGATCGAGGCCAAGCGTGCGCTGCTCGCCAAGGCCAGCCGCAAGTCGGTGTACGTGATTTCCGGCGTCTCCGGCCAAGGCGTGCAACCCTTGCTTCACGAATTGCTGAAGTTGGTCGAGAAGCAGCGCGATTCCACCCGCGAAGCCGCATGACACCGCTCGAGAGTGCGCGCCGGCTGGTCGTCAAGATCGGCTCCTCCATCCTGGTCGACGAGACCAGGGGCGAGATCAGGCGCGACTGGCTCGAGACCCTGAGCGACGACGTGGCGCGCCTGCACAAAGGCGGCTGCGAAGTGGTGCTGGTTTCGTCGGGCGCCATCCGGCTCGGCCGCACGCACTTCAAGCTGGCGCCCGGCCCGCTCAAGCTCGAGGAAAGCCAGGCCGCCGCCGCCACCGGCCAGATCCAGCTCGCCCATGCCTACCAGGAAGCGCTGGCGCGGCACGGCATCACCGTGGCGCAGGTCCTGCTGACGCTCGACGATTCGGAGGAGCGCCGCCGCTACCTCAATGCCCGCCAGACCATGGCCACCCTGCTGGCGATGAAGGCCGTGCCCGTGATCAACGAGAACGACACGGTGGCGACCGACGAGATCCGCTTCGGCGACAACGACCGGCTGTCGGCGCGCGTCGCCGAGATGATCTCCGCCGACACGCTGGTGCTGCTCTCCGACATCGACGGGCTCTATACCGGCGATCCGCGCATCGACGGCTCGGCCAGGTTCATTCCCGAGATCCGCGAGATCACGCCGGCCATCGAGGCGATGGGCGGCAGCGCCGCTTCCGAGCTGTCCAACGGCGGTATGGCGACCAAGCTGATTGCCGGCCGCATCGCCATGGCCGCCGGCTGCCGCATGGCGATCGCCGACGGCCGCGCCGTGGGCGCGCTGGCCGCCCTCATAGACGGCAAGGCGCGCTGCAGCTGGTTCCTGCCCGAGGCCTCGCCGCTGTCGGCCCGCAAGAAATGGATCAAGGGTTCGCTCAAGACGGCGGGCGCTCTGTTGGTCGACGACGGCGCGGTGCGCGCGCTGTCGGCCGGCAAGAGCCTGCTGCCCGCCGGCGTCACCGCCATCGAGGGCGAGTTCAAGCGCGGCGACGTGGTCGACGTGAAGGACCGCGCCGGACGCGTGCTGGCGCGTGGCCTGGTAGCCTACGCCGCCGACGACGCCCGCCGCATCGCCGGGCGCAAGAGCGCGGAGATCGAGCATCTGCTGGGTTTCCGCGGTCGAGACGAGATGGTCCACCGCGACGACCTCGTGGTCGAGTGAGCGCGGGCAGGGCTATACTGGAGCGGCCGATGAACGTTCAGACCAAGCCTGCCGAAGATGCCGCCGCCCTCGTGGCGGAGCTGGGTCGGCGCGCGCGGGAAGCCGCCGTCGTCCTGCGCAACGCCTCGACCGCCGCCAAGAACCGCGCACTGGGCGAGGCGGCCCGCCTGATCCGCAGCGAGAGGGCCGCGATCCTGGCTGCCAATGCCAAGGACATCGACGCCGCCAAGCTTGCCGGCATGAGCGCCGCGCTGCAGGACCGCCTGCTGCTGAACGAAGCGCGGGTCGAGGCGATGGCCAGGGGGCTCGACGATATCGTCACCCTGCCCGACCCTGTGGGCGCCCTGATCGAGCAATGGACGCGACCCAACGGTCTGGTGATCAGCCGCGTGCGGGTGCCGATTGGCATCATCGGCGTGATCTACGAAGCCCGGCCCAACGTCACCGCCGACGCCGGCGCGCTTTGCATCAAGTCGGGCAATACGGTGGTGCTGCGCGGCGGCTCCGACAGCTTCCATTCCTCGCGCGCCATCGTCGAGCTGCTGTGCCAAGCGCTCAAGGCCGCCGGCCTGCCCGAGGATTGCGTGCAGCTCGTGCCGACCACCGACCGCGCGGCCGTGGGCGAGCTTCTACGCGCAACAGGTTGGCTCGACCTCATCGTGCCGCGCGGCGGGCGCTCGCTGATCGACCGGGTGACCGACGAAAGCCGCGTGCCGGTGCTGCGCCACTATGACGGCATCTGCCACGTCTATATCGATCGCGACGCCGACATCGCCATGGCGCGCGACATCGTGGCCAACGCCAAGATGCGCCGCGTCAGCGTCTGTGGCGCTGCCGAGACCTTGCTGGTCGATCGCGCCGCGCTCGACACGCATCTGATGCCGGTGCTGGCCAGGCTGCACGAGCTCGGCTGCGAGGTGCGCGGCGACGAAGAGGTGCAGAAACGCGATCCCCAGGCGCTGCCCGCCACCGACAAGGACTGGCGCACCGAGTACCTGGCGCCGGTCATCTCGGTCGCCGCGGTCGACGGCGTCGGCGGCGCGATCCGCCACATCGCGCGCTGGGGCAGCCAGCACACCGAGTCTATCGTGACCGACAACGCCGCCACCG
>JABCYT010000414.1 GCA_013290035.1 Alphaproteobacteria bacterium | reverse complement strand
GGCTCCCGGCCGCCTGCTGCGGAAAGGCCACTCGGGCGAGCCCCGTGATGACCAGCGGGTAGGCCAGCCCCGTGAGTACCGTCATCACGAGCAGCAGGCTGACGGCCGGTCGAATCGTCCGTGTGAACATGGCTCTTAACTCCTCAGGCCCAGCCCGCGGCCGACAACACCATGTCGATCAGCTTGATGCCGGGGAACGGCACCAGAATGCCGCCCAGCCCGTAGATCAGCAGATTCCGCCGCAGCAGCGGCCCGGCTCCGAGCGGCCGGTACTTGACGCCCTTGATTGCCAGCGGGATCAGCAGCACGATGATCAGCGCGTTGAAGATCACCGCCGACAGGATCGCCGAGTTCGGCGTCGCCAGGTGCATGACGTTCAGCGCTCCGAGCTCGGGGTAGGTCACCGCGAACGCTGCCGGAATGATTGCGAAGTACTTCGCGACGTCATTGGCGATCGAGAAGGTCGTGAGCGCTCCGCGCGTCATCAGCATCTGCTTGCCGGTCTCGACGATCTCGATCAGCTTGGTCGGGTTCGAATCCAGATCGACCATGTTGCCCGCTTCCTTGGCGGCCTGCGTGCCCGTGTTCATGGCGACGGCGACGTCCGACTGGGCGAGAGCCGGCGCATCGTTCGTGCCATCACCGGTCATCGCCACGAGGCGCCCCTGCGCCTGGTGCTCGCGGATCAGCTTCAGCTTGGCTTCCGGCGTGGCTTCGGCCAGGAAGTCATCGACTCCGGCCTCGGCCGCGATCGCGGCGGCCGTAAGCCGGTTGTCGCCCGTGATCATGATCGTCTTGATGCCCATGTGGCGCAGGTCCGCGAAGCGCTCCTTGATGCCGCCCTTGACGATGTCCTTGAGCTGGATCACGCCCAGAACGCGCCCGCCATCGGCGACGACGAGCGGCGTGCTGCCCTGGCGCGCAATCGCCTGCACGGTGTCGTCGACGGCCTTCGGAAAGGGCTTCCCCTGCGCTTCCACGTACTTGGCGATCGCATCCGGAGCCCCCTTGCGAATCTGCCGTGCGCCCAGATTCACCCCGCTCATGCGGGAGTGGGCCGAGAAGGGCACGAAGGTCGCGTCGAGCGAACGCAGATCCCGTTCGCGCAGATTGAAGCGCTGCTTGGCGAGCACGACGATGCTGCGACCTTCCGGGGTTTCATCGGCGAGCGAGGCGAGCTGCGCGGCATCGCCCAGTTCCTGCTCGGTGACCCCGCTAGCGGGCACAAATGCCGCCGCCTGACGGTTGCCCAGCGTGATGGTGCCGGTCTTGTCGAGCAGCAGGACGTCGACGTCACCGGCCGCCTCCACCGCACGGCCCGAGGTGGCGATGACATTCGCCTGCATCAAGCGGCTCATCCCGGCCACGCCGATCGCGGAGAGCAGACCGCCGATGGTCGTGGGAATCAGGCAGACGAGGAGCGAGACGAGCGCGGTGATCGTCACGGGGACGCCGGCCTTGCTGATCTCGACGCTGAACAGCGAAAACGGCAGCAGCGTGACGATGACGACCAGGAACACGAGCGTGAGCGCCACGAGCAGGATGGTCAGCGCGATCTCGTTGGGCGTCTTCTGGCGCTTGGCGGACTCCACCATCGAGATCATCCGATCGAGGAAGGTCTCGCCCGGGTTGACGACCACGCGCACCAGGATCCAGTCGGAGAGCACCCGCGTGCCGCCGGTCACGGAGGTGAAATCGCCACCCGATTCGCGGATGACGGGCGCGGACTCGCCGGTGATCGCGCTCTCATCGACCGACGCGGCGCCTTCGATGACCTCGCCGTCGGCCGGAATCATGTCCTGGGCCTCCACCAGCACCACGTCGCCCCTGCGCAGGTCCTCCGCCTTGACGCGCGTGCTCGCACGCGAGGCGCCGGTCGGGTCCAGCAGTTTCTTGGCGAGCACGGTCTGGCGCATGTTGCGGAGCGAGGCCGCCTGGGCGCGGCTCCGCCCCTCGGCGAGCGCCTCGGCGAAGTTGGCGAACAGCACCGTGAACAGCAGCCAGACGGTGATGGCGAGGATGAAGCCGGCCGGCGCTTCGCCGTGTCCCGCCAGCGCCTGGCCATAGAGGACGGCCGTGACGATCGTGCCGATGTAGACCACGAACATGACGGGATTGCGCCACTGCACCCGCGGATCGAGTTTCAGCACCGACTGGAGGAGCGCGGGACCCAGGAGCTTCCGATCGAACAGCGACAATTGTTCGCGTGACATGGTGGATCTCTTTACTTGGTTGCGGCGAGCGTGAAGTGCTCGACCGCCGGTCCGAGCGCGAGGGCCGGGACATAGGTCAGGACGCCGATCAGCAGCACTGAACCCACCAGCAGCGCCACGAACAGCGGGCCGTGGGTCGGCATGGTGCCATCGGTCACCGGCACCCGCTTCTTCGCCGCCAGCGAGCCCGCGATGGCGAGCGCGGCGATGATCGGCCAGAAGCGCGCGATGAACATCGTCAGGCCGAGCGCCACGTTGTAGAAGACGGTGTTCGCCGAGATGCCTGCGAAGGCGCTGCCGTTGTTGTTGGCGGCCGAGGAGAAGGCATAGAGGATCTCGCTGAAGCCGTGCGCCCCGGGATTGGCGACGCCCGCCTTGCCGGCGGCGACAGAGACGGCGACCGCGGTGCCGATCAGCACGGCAAACGGCGTCGTCAGGATGAAGACCGACGCCAGCTTCATCTCGAGCGCCTCGATCTTCTTGCCGATGTACTCCGGCGTCCGCCCGATCATCAGTCCGGCGATGAACACGCCCAGGATGGCGAACATCAGCACGGTATACAGGCCGGTGCCGACCCCGCCCGGGGCCAGCTCTCCCAGCTCGATCAGGAACAGCGGCACGAAGCCGCCCAGCGGCGTCATGGAATCGTGCATCGTGTTGACGGCGCCGCAGGAGGTCGCGGTGGTCACGGCCGTGAACAGCGAGGAGGCGGCGATGCCGAAGCGCGTTTCCTTGCCTTCCATGTTGCCGCCCGGCTGCGTCGCGCTCGCGAGCTGATCGATCCCCTGTCGGGCGATGAGCGGATTGCCGTGCTGCTCGCTGTGGAACGCGAGCACGATCATCGGCACGAGCAGCACCAGCATGGCCGCGAGGATCACCCAGCCCTGGCGCGTATCGCCGACCATGCGGCCGAAGGTGTAGGTGAGCGCGAATGGAATGAGGAGTATCGCCACCATTTCCAGCAGGTTGGTCAGCGGCGAGGGATTCTCAAAGGGGTGCGCAGAATTCGCGTTAAGGAACCCGCCGCCATTGGTGCCGAGCTCCTTGATGGACTCCTGGGAGGCGATCGGCCCCATCGGCAGCGTCTGAGTCTGAGTGCTCGCCGCCTCGGTGACGGCATTGCCGGCGGCGTCCTTGATTGGGTTGCCGGCGGCGTCGGTCTTCGGATTCTGGTAGGACACTCGCTCGAGCGTCGTGACATCCTTGTAGCCATCGAAGTTCTGGATCACCCCCTGGCTGACCAGCGCGAGCGCCAGCACGACGGACAGGGGCAGGAGGATGTAGAGAGTAGAGCGCGTGATGTCGACCCAGAAATTGCCGATGGTCTTGACCGTGTGACGCGCGAATCCGCGCACCAGGGCGACTGCGACGACGATGCCGGTCGCGGCGGACATGAAGTTCTGCACCGCGAGGCCGGCCATCTGCACCAGGTACCCCATCGTCGACTCGCCCGAGTAGCCCTGCCAGTTCGTATTGGTGATGAAGCTGACGGCCGTGTTGAACGAGGAGTCCGGGCTCACCGCCGCGAACTTCTGCGGGTTCAGGGGCAACCAGAACTGCAGCCGCTGCAAGGCATACACGATGACGGCCCCGAGTACGTTGAACAGCAGCAGGGCGATCGCGTAGTGCTTCCAGCCCATCTGCTCAGCCGGATCGATGCCGCACAGGCGGTAGAGAAAGTCTTCAAACCGGCTGCCGATGCGCACCGCAAAGTTGGGCCGCCCCTCCATGACATCGGCCATGTAGCCGCCGAACGGCTTGACGCAGAGCACGACCAGGCCGAGGAACACCAGCAGCATCAGGTAGAACGAGGTGTCCGCGCTCATCAGAATCGCTCCGCCCTGAGGAGGGCATACAGCAGGTAGCCGAACAGAAACAGCGCCAGCGCTCCGGCGAGCCAGTAGATGGCGCTCACGAGGTTTTTCCCAGCCGGTCCAGCGCCCATATCAGGCCGTGAGTGAGCAGGTACAGGCCGGCAAGCAGCAGCAGGTACGGGGCATCCATGGGCGCAGCCTCCAACGAGTAAGGGCGCGACGACAGTAGCGCCCCGGGTGTGAAGAAATTGTGCAAATTCCTGCGCCGTGAGGGCCGCCGCGCGCATACACGCGTAACGGACCCCGGGGCCCGTCTGCCGCCAGGCATGGCCGCGGCGATTGTCGGTTGCATGCGGCCCGTTTTGACGTAGGCTTTGGAGCCATGATTGTCGAACGCATCTGGGCCGCCAACGAGCTGCGCAAT
>JABCYT010000413.1 GCA_013290035.1 Alphaproteobacteria bacterium | reverse complement strand
CGGCGATCGCCGGGTCGTCGATCTGCAGGATGAGGCCGGCATCGACGATCGCCTTGTATTCCTCGCGCATGGCGTCGGCGCAGGCGAAGACGAATTCCTCGTCGCTCTTGTAGTGCTCGTTGCCGATGCGCGAGGCGCTGCCCGGGCCGATCGAGGTCATGAAGCCTTCGGCGACGCCGTTGGCGGCAAGGCCTGCCTTGAAGTTGGCGATGTCGGCGGCGATGGCGGCCTGGCCGGTATAGCTGAGCGGCGCGACGCAGACCGGCCAGTCCGTGGTGCGCGGCCCGGTCGAAATGCCGGAGTCGCGGTCGCCGTAGGCTTCGGCGAAGCGCAGCCGGTCGCGGCGGTCGCCGAAGCTCGACAGGACTGTGTTGCCGGGACTCGATCGGCGGACCGGGAAATCGTAGAGGCCGAGCCCGGCCACCTTGAGGCCGCCCAGCCGCGTGAAGGAGTAGCTCCACCAGGCGCGGTAGTTGATCTTCGAGCCCATCGACTTGCCGTACTCGCCGTCGCCCGGCACGGCGACGCCGGCGGCCACCTGGCGGCGCACGACATCGGCCACCGCCGCCGTGAGCGATTTCTGGAACGCCGCCTCGTCGACCTTGCCGGCCTCGCGCTGATGGTTGGCCTCGATCAGGGCGTCGGGGCGCGGCAGGCTGCCGGCGTGGCTGGTGAGGATGCGATCGCTGCTCTTTCTCATGTCAGCGCCCCTTGAACCTGGCGGGCTTGCGCTTCTCGGCGAAGGCGCGCGCGGCTTCCCCGAAGTCCTCGCTGAGATAAAGTTTCTCCGGCGCGCCCATGAACATCACCTCGCGGCTCAGCCGATCCATATAGTGGCGCCGCATGCGAACCGTGGAGCGCACGCTGAGCGGCGGATTCTTGATCACCTGGTCCGCGAGATCGCGCGCCACCTCGAGATACTTGCCCTTGGGTGCCACGCGATTGATCAGGTTGGCCCTATAGGCCTCCTCGGCGGTGAAGAAGCGGCCGGTGAGGGCTGCCTCCATGGTGAAGGCGCCGCCGCCGCGATAGTGCATGAGCGCCCAGTATTTGCCCGCGCCCAGGCCGCGCGAGGTCTCGGTGATCTGGAACTGCGTGCCCTCCTCGGCGACGATCAGGTCGCACTCCAGCACGATGCCGACGGAGAGGCCCAGCACATAGCCGTGCGCGGCGGCGATCACCGGCTTCCAGTTGACCGCCTTGGTCAAAAGGTCGGCGGAATGCGTGCCCCTGCCCTGCGGCCCGCCGAGCTTCAGGAATTCCTCGCGGCTGCGCAGCTGGCGCTGCTGGACGTCGGCGCCGCTCGAGAAGGCGCGGCCCGCGCCGTGCAGGATGGCGATGTGCGCCTCGTCGTCGGTGTCGAAGCGATGCAGCGCATCGCCCAGCACGCCCACCAGCTCGTCGCTGAAGGCGTTGAGCTTCTCCGGGCGATTCAATGTCAGCGTGACGACCTGGCCGTCCCGCTCATAGTTTACGAGCGCCATGGTTTCCCCCTTTGCAGTCGCTTGTCGGACCGCCATGCTAGCCGACAAAACGAGGAGGAGACCATGGCAGGCATCCGCAGGGCGGCAACGGCGTTCCTATCAGTGCTGCTGCTCGCGGGCCAGGCCGCGGCGCAGAAGAAGTACGATCCCGGCGCCAGCGACAGCGAGATCAAGCTCGGCCAGACCATGCCCTATAGCGGGCCGCTGTCGGGCTTCATCACCCTGGCCAAGGCCGAGATCGCCTACTTCCAGATGATCAACGACCAGGGCGGCGTCAACAGGCGCAAGATCACCATGATCTCGCTCGACGACGGTTTCAGCCCGCCCAAGACCGTCGAGCAGACGCGCAAGCTCATCGAGGACGACCAGGTGCTGGCGATCTCCGGCTCGCTCGGCACATCGACCAATGCGGCGATCCAGAAATATCTCAACCAGAAGAAGGTGCCGCAGCTCTTCCTGGCGACGGGCGCCGCGCGTTGGAACGATCCCAAGAACTTCCCCTACACCATGACGCTGACGCCGATCTACACGGCGGAGGCCAGCATCTACGCGGCTTACGTCATGAAGGAGGTCCAGGAGCCGAGGGTCGCCGTGCTCTACCAGAACGACGATTTCGGCAAGGACTTCATCAAAGGCTTCCGCGACCGTCTGGGCGAGACAGCCAAATCGGTCATGGTTCGCGAAGTGAGCTACGAGGTGACCGACGCCACGGTCGACTCGCAGATCATCGATCTCGCCTCGACCAAAGCCAACGTGTTCCTCAACATCAGCACGCCCAAGTTCGCCGTCCAGGCGATCCGCAAGGCGCACGATCTCGGCTGGAAGCCACTGCAGTTCGTCGACAATCCCGCCGCTTCGATCGGCATCGTCATGCGGCCAGCGGGCGTGGAGGCCGCCAAGGGCATCGTCTCGGCGGCCTTCGTGAAGGACCCGACCGATCCGCAATATCAGGACGACCCCGAGTTCCAGGCCTGGGTGGCGTGGATGAAGAAGTATTATCCCGCCGGCAGCCTGGAAGATCCGCAGAACGTGGTGGGCTACGTCCAGGCGCAGGCCATGGTCCAGGTCCTGAAGCAGTGCGGCGACGATCTCACGCGCGAAAACGTCATGCGCCAGGCCGCCAACCTCAAGGACTTCCATCCCGCCATGCTGCTCAAGGGCATCAACATGAACACCAGCCCGACCGACTACCAGCCGATGGAGGAAATGTTGCTGCAGCGGTTCAACGGCGAGCGCTTCGAGGTGTTCGGCGAGCTTTTGAGCGCGCGCGTCGGGAAGTGAAAGATCAAAAGGAGCGAGTGAAATGGCCAAGCGCAAGAGCATCAACTATCCCGGCTTCAAGCATCAGAACCCGATCCCCAACGCCAGCCGCATCGGCAACATCGTGATGTCGAGCGTGATCGGCGGACGCGATCCGCAGACCGGCGCCACGCCGCCTGATCTGGCCGGCCAGGTCGTCAACGTCTTCAAGCAGATCAGGCTCTGCGTCGAAGCCGCCGGCGGCACGCCCGACGACATCATCAAGATCGAGTTCTGGATGAAGCAGCCCTCGACCGGACGCGCGGCGCTGAACGAGGAATGGGTGAAGATGTTCCCCGACGAAGCCGCGCGGCCGGCCCGCCACACGCAGCAGCTCGGGGCGGACAGCCCGCAGCACGTGTCCTGCGCCTTCACGGCGGTGATCGGCGGCTGACGCTCTTGTCGGACCGCGGGCCTCCAGGCCCGCCTCATGATCTCCTCTCCCCGCTAGTGGGAGAGGAACCTGAATATGAGCGGGCCTGGACGCTCGCGGTCCGGAAGACTAACGGCCGGGAATTCTGAGATCGGTCACGGCGGCGCCGACGAAGATCTGCGGCTGCGAGGGCGGACGGACGCCCATGCGCCGCTCAAGGCTCTCCACGCACGAACGCGTCGCCGCAGCCAGCTCGCGCCAGGTCGCGGCGCCGTCGAACTGCTGTAGCAGGCACTGATCATAATAAGTGTATTGATCGCCGGTGCCGCAGCCGAAGCTCGCGCGCGCCGGCGCCGCGGCGGTGAGCACGACACGATTGGGCTGGCGCATGGCGGGCGTGAGAAAGACGCCGCTGTGGCAGGCCGACACGATCACGACGGTGGGACGCTTGCCGCAGCCCGCGTCGAGGGCGCTGCCCAAGTTGGACGGCTGGAGGATGCCCTTGGCGGCGTGCAAGACCACGCCGCTCTCGTCGCCGTGACTGGTAATGAAGACCAGGCAGGCCTCGCCGCCGCCGCTGCGCAGCGCACTCGACACGTTGGCCGCCGTGGCGACCTCGAGCGACGGACTGGCGACCGGGTCGGAGGTCAAGGCCCTGATGTTGCGCACGCCGCGTTCGGCGAGCTTGTCGCGCAGGGCCTCGACGCCGTTGTCGAAGGCCGGGCTGTTGTTTTCGCCGGCGATCAGCACCGCCCGCCAGCGATCGGCCGGCACGGGGCCGGCGACGGACACGATCGCCTCGTCGGGCCCGCGCGCAACGGGCGGCGGTGCGCCGGCTGAATCGGTCGTGCAGGAGGTGGCAAGGAGGAGAGCGGCGGCGAGAAGGGCCCGAACGCGTACCGACATGCCCTTCTGCTCCCTTGCTTACTGCGGCTTGGCTCCCACGGCCCGCAACGCCATGTCGGCGTAGAGCCTGGCCATCTGCTCCTCGCCGAATTCGCCGCCGGGACCGTACCACATGGAGACATGGGTGCACTGGTCGAGCAATGCCATGGCCATCGCCTTGAGGTCGCGGCGGCCGTCGATCAGCGGTGGATCGAGCAGGCCGCGTTCGACGCCCTCGACCAGGATGCCGACCACGATGTCGCGGATGGCGCGGCGGCTGCGGCGGATGTCGGCGACGCGATCGGCGCCCAGCCAGCCGATTTCGCGGTTGGCGACCAGCGCCTCGACCCTGAGCCGGCAGTGGCGCACGACGTAGACGCGCACGAAGGCCGCCAGCTTGGCGCGCGGATCGTCG
>JABCYT010000412.1 GCA_013290035.1 Alphaproteobacteria bacterium | reverse complement strand
CGTCAAGCTGGCCCGGCGCGATCGCCGTCGCGGCAACGCCGTTGCGCACCGGCAGCGCCAGCACGCGACGGTACCATTGCAGATAGTCGTGCCATGCACCGGTCGGGATCAGGCCAAGACCGGCGAAGCTCCCCGCGCCGTACGCCGCGTCGTACCATGCCTCGAAGGTGAGGCTGGGGATGCCGAGGTCGGGGCCTGTCTGATCCTTGGGGCTGCGCAAGGTCGGCATGCGGGCGAAACCGGCCCAGATCCCTTCCCGGCCCTGCGGCGCGCGGTCGATCACCAGGATGTTGCGCACGCGGTCGCGGATCAGCGCGAAGGCGATGCAGAGACCGGATTGGCCACCGCCCACGATCAGCACGTCGAGCGCCGGCTTGCCCCGGTACGACCGGGGTTCCATCCAGTCCATGCGCGGATGCGCCGTCATCTCGATGTCCCGCCGGACCCGGGCTTCGAGGGCCGTGATGTCGCCTGCATTCATGGAATGGCAATCAGCAAGCCATGTGCCAGCAGCGGCCGCCGTTCCTACGCAAGGAGGACGCGCCTTATATCCGCACCCGTCCTGGCGTCGATCACGGCGAATGAAACGCCCTCGGCCTGCCAACGTCGAAGCTGCTCGAGCGTCACGTAGCGGGCTGCCGCGGGGTCGTACAGACGGGACCCGGCGTAGCATTTGATCAGGATCGGTTGCTGCTGTGCCTGCATGGCAATGCTCCGGTGCCGTTGGGCGAGCCTAGCATACATGGCCGGCCCTCTAATTCACCGATTCTTGGCATGCATGTTGCGTGATCGGCCCTTTGGGGAGCCCGTTGCGGCGAAGCGGAGGACATATGTGCAAGAACGTCGACAAGACTGGAGCCACCGACCGAAATCGGCTGTCCCGCCGGACTTTTGTCGCCGCGGCCGGCGCGGGCGCGCTCGTCGCCGGGACGGGCTTCGCGCCCAAGAAGGTCTACGCGCAGAAGAAAGTGACGGTGAAATATACCCTGGGCTGGCTGCCCGAAGGCGCCAACATCTGGTCCTACGCCGCCAAGCAGTTCTGGACCAAGGCCGGCATCGACGTCGTCATCGAGAAGGGCACCGGCTCGGCCGCGGCGACCCAGGCGATCGCCCAGGGCAAGTACGAGTTCGGCATCCCCGCCGCGCCCAATTCGATCCAGCAGGCGGTCAAGGGCCTGCCGCTGCTGTCGCTCGGCTGCTTCAACTACGACACCACGATGGGCGTCGCGGTGCGGCCGGAATCGCCGATCAAGGCGCCGGCCGACCTCAAGGGCAAGAAGGTCGGCTCGACCCTGACCTCGGGCGAATATCCCTTCCTGCCGCCCTTCCTCAAGAATGTCGGCCTCACCATGGCCGACATCCAGTCGGTCTCGCTCGACAGCAAGGTGCGCGAGGTGGCGCTGATCGACAAGCAGTGCGACGCCATCACCTGCTTCGTCGCCAGCGCCCTGCCCAAGATCATGGCGGCCGGCATCAATCCACGCGTCTTCCTCTACAGCAAGTACGGCCTGCCCTTCTACGCCCACTCGCTCACCACCACGAACGAGTACTTCACCAAGGAGAAGGCGCTGTGCGAGGCGATGACCCTGGGCCTCGCCGAAGGCGTGAAGTTCGCGCTGCTCAATCCGGCGGAGACGATCGAGATCCTGTTCAAGGAAGTGCCCGAGATGAAGCTCGCCTCGACCGCCAAGGAGCAGCTCGAGATCGGCATGGGCGTGTGGGCCGCCAACTACGTCTCGAAAGAAGCGATGGACAAGGGCGTGGGTTACGCCGATCCGGCGGTCTACGCCAAGATGACCGACCTGATCTTCGAGAATGCCGGCGCGGCGGGCGACAAGAAGCCCGATCCCGCCGCGCTCTACACCAACGAATTCGTCGGCAAGCTCAAGCTCAGCGACGCCGAATGGGCGAAGGCCAAGTCGGCGTCGGCCAAGTACGCGCTGGGATGAGCCCACTCGGATGAGCATCCCGGCCGCGGCCCTGCGCGTGGTACGACCGGTCGTCGCATCCCCTGGTGGCGTCGCGGCGGCCGGCGCGGACTACGTCGTCGTCGACCGGGTGCGCAAGGTCTATAACGAGGGCAGCCGCCAGCAGGTCGAAGCGGTGGCGCCCAGCTCGTTCGCCATCAAGGCCGGCGAGTTCGTGGCCCTGCTGGGCCCGTCGGGCTGCGGCAAGAGCACGCTCCTGATGATGATCGCCGGCCTCGACGCGCCAAGCCAGGGCACGATCGGCGTCGCCGGGCACGCCCTCACCCAACCGCGCGCCGAGACCGGCATCATGTTCCAGGATCCGACCTTGCTGCCGTGGAAGAGCGCGCTCGACAACGTGCTGTTTCCCTTCCTCGCCGCCAAGCGGGCGGTCGGGCCGGCCGATGGGCCGACGCGGGCGCGGGCCGCCACCCTGCTCGACCAGGTCGGCCTCGGCGGCTTCCACCATCACAAGCCGCGCCAGCTCTCCGGCGGCATGCGCCAGCGGGTCGCGATCTGCCGCGCGCTGGTCTACGAGCCCGACCTGCTGCTGATGGACGAGCCGTTCAGCGCGCTCGACGCCATCACGCGCGACGAGATGAACCTGGTGCTGATGAAGATGTGGGAAGAGCATCACCGCACCGCGCTGTTCGTCACCCATTCGATCCGCGAAGCCGTCTATCTCGCCGACCGCGTGCTGGTGATGAGCCGGCGGCCCGGCCGCATCATCGAGGATATCCGCATCCCCTTCGCCCGGCCGCGCGGCCTGGAGATCGGCGAGACGGTCGAGTTCAACGAGATCTGCGGCCATCTGCGCGGCAAGATCCAGCACACGCCGCAGTGATGGCTTTCAACTCGCCTCATCCTCTTGCCGGAGCGCGGACCTCCAGGTCCGCATCTTCATTGTCGATACGAAGACATGAGCGGGCCTGGAGGCCCGCGCTCCGGCAAGAACGCCTGCGCCCGCTGCTCTTGCCGACGGCCTTCGCCGCGGCCCTGTTGCTGACGTGGCAGGCGCTGGTCGTGATCTTCGGCTATCCCAAGGTGATCCTGCCCGCACCGTCAGACATCTTCGTGGCGCTCAGGGACAATTCCGCCATGATCTGGCAGCAGACGGTGCCCACCGTGCGCGACACGCTGGCGGGTTTTGCACTGGCGGCCTTGTTCGGCGTCGGCCTTGCCTCGCTGCTGAGCTTCAGCCGGCTGCTGCGCGATGCGATCTATCCTCTGATCGTCGTCATCCAGCTGGTGCCGAAAATCGCCTGGACGCCGCTGTTCATCGTCTGGGTCGGCATCGGCTGGCCGTCGCGGCTCACCATCGCCGCCTTCATCGGCTTCTTCCCGATCTTCATCGCCATGATGGCCGGCCTCGAATCGACCGATCGCTCGCTGGTCCGGCTGTGCCGCGGCCTCATCGCCACGCCGTGGCGGACCTTCTGGCTGGTCCGATTGCCCGCCTCGACACCCTATCTGTTCGCCGGCCTCAAGATCGCCATAACGCTCGCCGTGATCGGCGTCATCGTGGCCGAGTTCATCTCCTCGTCCGAGGGGCTGGGCTTCCTGATCCTGCAAAGCGCCGCCCTGCTGCGCACCGACATCATCCTGGCCGCCATCACCGTTCTCTGCCTCGTGGGCCTCGTCTGCTACGGCGCGGTGCATGCGGGCGAGCTGGCGGTGCGCAAGTGGCACGGCGAATGACCGACATCGGCCTGTCGCTGGCGCGGCCTCCCTGGCGCGACCTTGCCGGTCTCGGCCGCGATACGGCGCGGCTGATCGCGCCGCCCCTGGTGCTGGCCATCCTGCTGCTGGGCGGCTGGGAAGCGCTCAGCCGCGGCGGCACGCTGAGCGCGCGGCTCCTGCCGGCGCCCAGCAAGGTGTTCGACACGTTCGTCCGCTCGCTCGGCGTCCTGCTGGAGCAGGCGCAGCCCACCTTCTGGGGCGCCGTCGCCGGCATTTTCCTGGCCGCGGCGCTCGGCATCGCGCTGGGCGCCGCCGTCTCCTACTCGCGCCCCTTGATGCAGGCGGTCTATCCCACCATCGTCTTCTTCCAGCTCATCCCCAAGGTGGCGCTGGCGCCGGTGTTCCTGCTGTGGTTCGGCACCGGCTTTGCCGCCAACGTGATCTTCTCGGTCTTCATCGCCTTCTTCCCCGTCGTGGTGGCGACCATCACCGGCCTGCAGGCAGCACCGCCCAGCTACGAACGCCTCTGTCGCAGCCTGATGATGTCGCGGCTGCAGACCTTCGCGGCGGTGAAATTCCCCTTTGCCCTGCCGCACATCTTCAGCGGCCTGCGCATCGGCGTCACCTTCGCGGTGATCGGCGTGGTGCTGGGCGAGTTCATCACCGCGCAGACCGGGTTGGGCTACATCATCCTGTTCTCGGCCAACAACTTCGAGACCGCGCTCCTGCTCGCCGCCATCCTGCTGCTGTGCGGCGTGGGAATCGTGCTGTTCGCCTTCTTCCTGGCGCTGGAGGCGATCGTCGTGGGGC
>JABCYT010000411.1 GCA_013290035.1 Alphaproteobacteria bacterium | reverse complement strand
TACCATGCCGACCGCCGCCTTCTCGCTCGCCATGAAGGCGCCGATCGGGAAGCCGCCGCCCATGCCCTTGGCGATCGCCGCGACGTCGGGCTTAACGCCCGACCAGTCGTAGCCCCACATCTTGCCGGTCCGGCCGAAACCCGTATGGATCTCGTCGTAGAACAGGAGCAGGCCGAACTCGTCGCAAATCGCGCGCAGGTCCTTGAGGAACTGCGTGGTCGTGGCGCGGATGCCGCCCTCGCCCTGGATCGGCTCGACCAGGATGCCGGCGGTCTCGTCGTCGACCATGTCGCGCACGACGTTGGTGTTGTTGAGCGGCGCGTGCAGATAACCGGGTGCCGGCGGACCGAAGCCCTCGAGGTACTTCTCGTTGCCGGTGGCCGAGAGCGCGTTCAGCAGGCGGCCATGGAACGCCGCCTGGAAGCAGATCAGCTTGTAGCGCTTGGGCTTGCCATTCACATACTGGTACTTGCGAATGAGCTTGATGCCGCCCTCGATCGCCTCGGCGCCGGAGTTGCAGAAGAACATGGTGTCGGCGAACGACACCTCGGCGAGCCGCTTGGCCAGCTTCTCGCCGTTGCCGATGCGGAACAGGTTGGAGGTGTGCCACAGCTTCTGGCCCTGCTCGGTGAGAGCCTTGACCAGGGCGGGGTGGCAGTGGCCCAGCGCGTTCACGGCGATGCCCGAGGTAAAGTCCAAGTAACGTCGGCCGTCCGCCGCGTAGAGATAGTTGCCCTCTCCGCGTTCGAACACGACGTCCTTGCGACCGTACGTCGGCATCACAGCCGTAATCACGAGACCCTCCACAAAAGAAATAACCCGCTCTTCGACCACGGCTCCGGAACGGATTGACCGGGGTTGAGCGGGGGCGGGCACTATCTTACCGGGGTCGGGGTGTGTCAACTTGGCCCACCGTCTCACAACGCCCCCTCAAATTCCTCTCCCCCGCCAGGGGGAGAGGCCAGGTGAGGGGGATCGTAGGAGCTGTCGAAGCCCCCTCACCCGACCTCTCCCTCTAGCGGGGGAGAGGAGCTTGATGTAGGACACCCGGCCTTCCGATGAACCCGCTGCCGACCCGCAATTCCCAGCTCGCCTTGCGCCGGGCCGATTACCAATCGGTGCCCGAGATGCTGGACTATGCGGCGCACGGCGAGACCGGGATCACCTTTTATAATGTCAGGGGCGAGATTCTTTCGGCCCTCGCCTGGCGTGAGGTTCGCGAGCGGGCCCAGGTCACGGCCCGCCGGCTGATCGGCGCGGGCTTTGCCGTGGGCGATCGGATCCTGCTCACCGCCGACACCTGGCCCGGTTTCTTCGACGTCTTCTTCGGCGCCCAGTATGCCGGCCTGCTGCCGGTGCCGGTGTCGATCCCGGTCGGGATCGGCGGCAAGGAGGCCTATCTCGACCAATTGCGCCGCCAGCTCGCCGCGTCCGGTGCGGTGGCGGCGATCGGCGTCGATGATCTCGCCGGATTCCTGAGCGACGCCGCTCGGGAATTCCCCGACGTCCGCCTGCAGGGCGGCCTGGCCGCGATCGACGCGCTGCCGGAGAAGCCGGTCGATCTCCGGCCGCTCGGACCAGCCGACCTCTGCTACATCCAGTTCTCGTCGGGCAGCACGCGCCATCCGCATGGCGTGCAGATCACGCAGAGCGCCCTGATGGCCAACCTGGCCGGCATGACGGGGCCGGCCGGCCTCGACGTGGTGCCGGGCGATCGCGCCGTGAGCTGGCTGCCGCTCTATCATGACATGGGCCTGATCGGCTTCACGATGGCGCCGCTTTCGAGCCAGCTCTCGATCGACTATCTGACGCCGCGTGACTTCGCGCGCCGGCCGACGCAGTGGCTCAACCTGATCTCGCGCAACCGCGGCACCATCGCCTACAGCCCGAGCTTCGGCTACGACCTCGCCACTCGCCGCGCCGCCAACCAGCTGCCGACCGACCTCGACCTCTCGAGCTGGCGCCACGCCGGAATCGGCGGCGACATGATCCGTCCCGACGTGCTCGACCGCTTCGCGCAGACGTTCGAGCGGGTGGGCTTCGATCGCAAGGCCTTCATCCCGAGCTACGGCATGGCCGAAGTCTGCCTCGCCATCACGTTTTGCCCGCACGGCACCGGCGTGCGCACCGACGCCATCGACCGTGCCGTGCTCGCCGCCGAGCAGCGCGCCGTGCCGGCCACCGATCCGACGGACGAGCGGCGCGCCCGCCGCTTCGTGCTGTGCGGCGAGGTGCTGCCCGGCCATCGCCTGGAAGTGCGCGGCACGGACGGCAAGGTGCTGTCCGACCGCGACGTCGGACGCATCTTCGTCAAGGGGCCGAGCGTCATGCCGGGCTATTTCGACGAGCCCGAGGCCACGCGCGAAGTGCTGTCGGACGACGGTTGGCTGGATACCGGCGATCTCGGCTACACGCTGGCCGGCGACGTCGTCGTCACCGGCCGCGCCAAGGACCTGATCATCGTCAACGGCCGCAACGTCTGGCCGCAGGACATCGAATGGGCGATCGAGGCCCGCAAGGTCGTGAAGAACGGCGATTCGGCCGCCTTCTCCGTCGATACGGTCGACGGCGAGCGGGTCGTCGTGGCGGTGCTGGCGCGCGTGTCCGGCGAGGAGGCGCGCCAGGCGCTGGCGCGGGATGTGGCGGGCGCCGTGCGCGAGGCGATCGCGGTCGATTGCGACGTCGTCCTGGTGCCGCCGACCCTGGGCCTGCCGACGACCTCGTCGGGCAAGCTGTCGCGCGCGCGCACCAAGGCCAACTATCTCGCCGGCCTCTACGCGCCCAAGACCGAAGCGGCCTGAGGCGGGCGACATGAAGAGGGGGCCGTGAGCAAGCTGGTCGCTGTCACCGGCGCCACGGGCTTCGTCGGACCGCATCTCGTTGCCGCCCTGGCGCGTCACGGCTGGAAGATCCGTGTGCTGGTCCGTCGCTGGTCGCCGTTGCCCTCGCTGGCCGGCGTCGAGGCCGAGCTGGTGCTGGGCGACGTCTTGGACGAAGCAGCGCTTCGCCGGCTGGTCGACGGCGCCGACGCGGTCATCCATGCCGCCGGTCTCATCAAGGCGCGCCGGCCTGCCGACTTCATGGCGGTCAATCGCGACGGCACGGCGCTCGCCTCCGCGCTCGCCGCCGACGCTCGCTTCGTCCTGCTGTCGTCGCTGGCCGCCGGCGAACCGCTGCTTTCGCCCTATGGCGCGAGCAAGCGCGCCGCCGAGGAAGTCATTGTCCGCCGCGCCGGGCCCTGGCTCGCAGTGCGCGCGCCGGCGGTCTATGGACCGGGCGATCGCGAGACCCTCGCCTATTTCCGCGCCGTTGCCCGCGGCTTTGCTCCGCGGCCGAGCCTGCCCGACGCGCGACTGTCGCTGATCCATGTGGCGGATTTAGCCGAAGCCCTCGCGCTGGCAGTCGAGCGGCCGCCTCCGCCGTCGGTCTACGAGGTCGATGATGGTCGGGAAGGGGGCTACGGCTATGGCGACCTGCAAGCCGCCGCCGAAGCGGCCTTCGGCCGGACCGCCCTGTCGCTGCCGGTCCCGCGGATCGTCATGGACGGCATCGCCAGAGTGAACGCTCTCGGCCAGGCGTTGGGCGGTCCGGTGCAAATCCTCACGCCTGGCAAGGTAAATGAGATTTTCCATAGCGACTGGGCCGTCCGCGACCGGCGGCTGGCGGCAGCGATTGGCTTCCGGTCACGCTATGACCTGACCGCCGGATTTCGCGACACGATCTTGTGGTATCGCCGCCATGGATGGCTCTGAAGCTTGTGAAACACTGCGTAACAAATTGTTATTTCACAAGGATTCGGCCTTTCTGTCACAACTGTCCTGCCCGACCCCCGGGACCGGAGAGATGCTCTTGCGCACTGCCCATCAATTGACCGTCGAAAACGACGGCATCGTCGACACCATCGCCCTGACCGGCGGAACGTCGCGCGCGCATGTGATTCGCGAGATCTGTTCTCACCTGGAGCCCTATCAGGTCGGCGAGAAGCCCATCACCGGCGAGACTGTGATCGCCAAGGACCTGACCATCGATTCGCTGGCGATCATGGACATGGTCATGGAGCTCGAGGACCGCTTCGACGTTTCGATCCCCATGAGCGTCATCGCCGAGATCCACACGGTCGACCAGCTCGCCGACACGATTCAGGACCTGCGCGCCGCTCGAGGCTAGGCGAGGCTAAGCACCATGGGCCTGTTCGACCGCCATGCCGGCTTGCTCGAGGCCTATCGCGACGTCCGCACCACCGGGCTCGATCCGTTCCAGATCCGCATGGAGCGGGTGCTGTCGCCGACCGAGGCGATCATCAACGGCAAGCCGACCCTGCTGGTTGGCACCAACAACTATTTCGGCCTGACCTTCGATCCGTCCTGCATGGAAGCCGCCATCGAGGCGATCCGTGCCGAGGGCACCGGCACGACCGGCTCGCGCATCGCCAACGGCAGCTACACCGAGCATGTGGCGCTG
>JABCYT010000410.1 GCA_013290035.1 Alphaproteobacteria bacterium | reverse complement strand
GTTCACCGCCAGCACGTATTGGTAGGCATTCGTCTGGCAGATCGGCGCCAGGCTGGCGATGGTGTCGATCATGCCCTTCTGGACATGCGGATTGATGATGACGTTGGTGCTGACGGCGTAGAACAGCGTGTAGCCGTCGGGCTTGGCGTTGGCCACGGCGCGCAAGCCGATCGAGCCGGTGGCGCCGCCCTTGTTGTCGACGACGATCTGCTGGCCGAGAATCGGCGACATGATATGCGCCAGCTCGCGGGCATTGATGTCCGAGCTGCCGCCGGCGGCATAGCCGACGACGAAGGTCACCGGGCCGGTCGGCCACGCCGACTGGGCGCGCAAGTTGGAGGGCAGGACGAGGATGGTCGAGCCGAGCGCGAGGGCGTGACGGCGGGTGAGTCTGATCAATGCTCTCTCCGGAAAAACTAGTTCTTCCTCGAAACGTAACGGCCGGCTGAATCGCCGGCGAGCTTGCCGAGCACGGCGCCCGACACCAGGCCCGTGCCGCCGGGGTAGTTGTGATAGAACAGCCCGCCCACCAGCTCGCCGGCGGCGAACAGGCCGGGAATGGTGCTGCCGTCGGTGCTCTCGACCTCGCCCTCGTTGCTGATCTTCAGCCCGCCGAAGGTGAAGGTGAGGCCGCAGGTCACGGCATAGGCCTCGAAGGGCGGGGTGTCGATCGTGTTGGCCCAGTTGCTCTTGGCAACGGCGAGCCCGCGCACGCCGCGGCCGTCCTTGACGGCGGGGTTGAACGGCACCTCGGTCATCACCGCGGCGTTCCATTCCCTGATGGTCTTGAGGAACTGCTGCTGGTCGACGCCCTCGAGCTTTTTTGCCAGCTCCTCGATGGTGTCGGCGCGCACCTTGGTCATGCGCTTGATGCGGTATTCGTCGCGCAGCTTGTCCAGCACCTTGGAATCGAAGATCTGCCAGGCGAATTGCTGCGGCTGGGCCAGGATCACCGCGCCGTACTTGGCATAGGTGTAGTTGCGGAAGTCGGCGCCCTCGTCGACGAAGCGCACGCCGTTGGCGTTCACCATGATGCCGAGCGGATAGGAGTGCTTCTGGAAATTGTCGCCGACCTCGAGGTCGCCGAATTCCGGCGCGTTCATGTCCCAGCCGACGGCATGGCCGCCCGACCAGTTGCCGTGCGGCTTGGCGCCGATGGCCAGCGCCATGTTGATGCCGGCGCCGGTGTTGAAGCGCGTGCCGCGCACCTTGGCGAGATCCCAGGTCGGTCCGAGATAGCGCGTGCGCATCTCGGCGTTGCTCTCGAAGCCGCCACAGGCCAGCACCACGGCCTTGGCGCCGATCCTGACCTTGCGTCCCTTGTGGCGGGCGATGACGCCGCGCACCACGCCGTCCTCCTCGATCAGCGACACCGCGGGCGTCTCGTAGTGGATCGGAATGCCGGCCTTGATCGCCGCCTTGTGCTCGAGATCGACCAGGCCCGGGCCGCCGCCCCACGCCTCGACCGCGAGGCCGCCCCAGAACTTGTACTTGCCGTTCACCTTGAAGGCCTGGCGGCCGTAGCTCGGCTGGAAGCGCACGCCCTTGGTGCGCATCCATTTCAGGGTCTCGAAGCTGCGGCCGATCAGGATATCGGTCAGCTCGGGGTCGCAGCGGTAGTTGGTCACCCGGCCCATGTCGTCGAGATACTGGTCGGCCGTGTAGCTGCCGAAATCGACGTCGCGCTTCTCGTCGGGCGTGAGGTCGTAGAGCTGGACCAAGTCGTCGACGCCGTGGAAGACCACCCGCATGGCGCCGGCGGTATAGCTGCTGTTGCCGCCGCGCTCGGCCTCCGGCGCCGCCTCCAGCATGGCGACCGAGGCGCCCTTGTCGCGCGCCGCCAGGGCGGCACAGGCCGCCGCGTTGCCCGCGCCCACCACCAGGACATCGACCTGAAAATCGTCCACTTGGCACTCCCTTTGCCTGCAGAGCCTTGCCTCACCCTGAGGAGCGGCCCGCAGGGCCGCGTCTCGAAGGGTGGGCCACAAACCTCGTCGGTGGCCCATGCTTCGAGACGCACGCCTGCGGCGTGCTCCTCAGCATGAGGCCTTTCTGTAGTCCGCTTCGGCGTTTTCCCTCAACCCGAACTATTCTAGAATACCGTTATGGGTGATCGTTTCGACCGTCTAGGGGTCCGGCACGTCAATGTCGAGGCCCTGCTGCGCAGGCCAGGCATCGGCCACAATAACGGACCGACTTTCGACATGTCGTGGGAGGCCTGGGTGTGGCGCCGCGCCACCGCCAAGGCCTGGAAGACCCCCAAGCCTGAAGTGGCGATGATGCGCCTGAAGCGCGCCGAGCGGCTGGGCATCACCTACAAGGAATTGACCGCGGCGCTGATGGATTCGGGCGCCTATCTCGGCGCCGCCGTGCTGCCGCTGTCGCTGGCCGCCCGGGTGCGCCGCGGCCCCAACCGCGAGATCATCGTCGAGGCGCGCAACTCCGTGGCCGCCCTGGTCGCGAAATTCCGTGGCCGTCTGTTCGTGCTGGGCGACATCGACGCCGTGCCGGGGCTTTCGGAGGCCGAGCGCGCCGATTTCCTGGCGGTCCTCAATCGCGCCTTCGACGGCAAGGTCGAGGCGGTCGGCTGGGGCCATGACGGCCCCGCTATCCGCACAATGCTGAAGGCCAACGCGTTGCCGCATCAGGAAGCGTTCCTGGTCGGCGCCGGCATGGGCCATCAGGTGCTGGGCGAGGCCGCCGGCCTGCCGCTCACCAAGGACATCGATAGCTGGCACGCCTCATCTTGAGGAGCCGCGCTCGTCCGTCGTCTTTTCGGCGAGCCAGGTCTTGATCAAGGACTGGTAGGGAACATCGCGCTTGTTGGCGGCAACCTTGATTCGGTCAAGAAGCGTCACTGGCAGACGCAGAGAAATCGAGGTCGTCGACGGCTTCAGATTCGGCAAGCGCGCCCGCTCGGCCCTGCTCCAATCGACATAGCTGCTGGAGTCATGAGTCTCCCAGAAGCGCCGCTCTTCGGCCTCGCTGCGGAATTTCGGAATAGACTTAGGATTCTTGTTCATAGCGCACCCGTTCCTTGCGATGCATGGTCCTTGCGGAGATAACTCTGATCAGCCTGCCCTCACTGCGCAGCGTGAGGGTGACGTGAAGCAGCCGTCCGGCGTCGGTACGACCCAAAGCGTGCAGTCTCTGCTCGCGAACGCTATGGCCGACATCCTCCACGATCAGCAGCGGATCGTTGAAAAAAATCTGCTCGGCCTCGCCTTGGCTAACATCGTGCTTTTCGACATTCTTGCGAGCATTGCCTTCGTCCCAATCGAAGCCCTCTATGCGTCCCAGATCCGGCATGGTGTATATTACCAGCATATACAGCAATGGCAAGGAGTCCGGCCAAAAGTAGGGCGGCCAAGCGCGAATCTGCGCGCCGCCCACAGTGTCGCCCGTTGCCCAGGTGAGATATTGGATTGCCGCATGACCTCAACCATCACTCCGCCTCTCAAGGGCGTCCGCGTCGTCGAACTCACGCATACCATCCTCGGTCCGTCCTGCGGCATGATCCTGGCCGACCTTGGTGCCGAGGTGATCAAGGTCGAGCCGGTCGACGGCGACCGCACACGCAAGCTGCGCGGTTTCGGCGCCGGCTTCTTCGGCTACTTCAATCGCAACAAGAAGAGCCTGGCGCTCGACGCCGATGCGCCCGAGGGCAGGGCGGTGCTGGTGAAGCTCCTGCAGTCGGCCGACGTGATGATCGAGAATTTCGCGCCGGGCTCGATGGCCAGGCGCGGGCTGGGGCCGCAGCACCTGGAGAAGATCAACCCGCGGCTGGTCTATTGTGCGCTGAAGGGCTTCCTGCCCGGTCCCTACGAGAAGCGCCCGGCGCTCGACGAGGTCGTGCAGATGATGGGCGGCCTTGCCTACATGACCGGCCCCTCGGGACGACCGTTGCGCGCCGGCACCTCGGTGGTCGACATCGTGGGCGGCATGTTCGGCGCCTTCGGCACCGTGCTGGCGCTCAAGACGCGCGATCGCACCGGCAAGGGCGGGCTGGTCGAAAGCGCGCTCTTCGAATCGGTGGTGTTCCTGATGGGCCAGCACCTCGCCATCACCGCCATCAACGGCACGCCGCCGCCGCCCATGCCCGAGCGCGTGAGCTCGTGGGCGGTCTACGAGACTTTCGCCACCGCGGACGGAAAGCAGGTCTTCATCGGCATCACCAGCGACGGCCAGTGGAAGCGCTTCTGCGAGGTCTTCGAGCAGGCTGAGCTGGCGGCCGATCCCAGGCTTGCTTCCAACAACGAGAGGATCGATGCCCGGCCGTGGCTGGTGCCCAAGGTGGCCGAGATTTTTAGGCGCTACAGCATGGCCGAGATCGAGACACTGGCGCTCAAGGCCGACATCTCCTTCGCGCCGGTCGCCCGGCCGCAGGACCTGTTCGACCATCCGCATCTTCTGGCCAACGGCTCGCTCGCGCCCACGACCTTGCCGGGCGGCGTGCGGACCCGCCTGCCGCTGC
>JABCYT010000409.1 GCA_013290035.1 Alphaproteobacteria bacterium | reverse complement strand
TAAGGATGCAGCGGATTGTCGTAGAGCTCGCGTGCCGGCGCGATTTCGACCACGCGGCCCAGATACATCACCGCGACCCGGGTGGAGATGTGCTCGACCACGGAAAGGTCGTGGGCGATGAACAGGTAGGTGAGCCCGAACTGCTCCTGCAGGTCCTCCAGGAGGTTGATCACCTGGGCCTGGATCGAGACGTCGAGCGCCGACACCGGCTCGTCGCAGACGATCAGCTTGGGCTCGACGGCGAGCGCGCGGGCGATGCCGATGCGCTGGCGCTGGCCGCCGGAGAATTCGTGTGGGAAGCGGCGCATGTGGTCGGGCTGCAGGCCGACCGTCTCGAGCAGCTGGACCACACGCTCCTCGAGCTCGCGCCGCGACTTGGTGAGTTTGTGGATCTGCAGCGCCTCGCCGATGATCGCCGCCACGGTCAGCCGGGGATTGAGCGAGGCGTAGGGGTCCTGGAAGATGATCTGCATGTCGCGGCGCAGCGCCCGCAGCGCCTCGCTGCCGAGCTGCCCGACATCGTCGCCCTGGAACCAGACCTTGCCCGAGCTGGGTTCGATCAGCCGCAGGATGCAGCGGCCGGTGGTCGACTTGCCGCAGCCCGACTCGCCCACCAGGCCGAGCGTCTCGCCCTTGCCGATGTCGAAGCTCACGCCGTCGACGGCATGCACGCGGTCGACCTCGCGTGAGAAGATGCCGCCGGAAACCGCGAAATGCTTCTTGAGGTCGCGGACCCTGAGCAGCGGCGCCTGGTCTCTCACGGGATCGCTCATAGCACGCACGCCACGCGGTGACCGGGCGCCACCTCCTTCAGGGGCGGTACGGCCTGGAGGCAGATATCCATGGCGTACTTGCAGCGCGCCGCGAAGCGGCAGCCCGGCGGCGGATCGAGCAGGCTCGGCACTGTGCCCGGAATGGCCTCCAGCCGCTCCTTGTGCAGGGCGGCGCGATCGACCCGCGGGATCGAGCGGATGAGGCCCTGGGTATAGGGATGGCGCGGATTGCCGAACAGGCTTGCGACCGGCGCCTCCTCCACCACCTTGCCGGCATACATCACCACGACCCTCTGCGAGGTCTCGGCGACGACGCCCATGGCATGGGTGATCAGCATGATCGCCATGCCGAGCCGCTCCTTCATGTCCTGCATCAGCTCGAGGATCTGCGCCTGGATGGTGACATCGAGCGCCGTTGTCGGCTCGTCGGCGATCAGCAGCTTGGGGCTGCAGGCCAACGCCATGGCGATCATCACCCGCTGGCGCATGCCGCCGGAGAACTGGTGCGGATAGTCGTGCACGCGGCGCTGCGGGTTGGGAATGTTGACGAGCCGCAGCATCTCGACGGCGCGCGCAATGGCCGGCTTCTTGCCGAGCTTCTCGTGCAGGCTCACCACCTCGGCGATCTGCTGCCCCACGGTGTAGACCGGGTTGAGCGAGGTCATCGGCTCCTGGAAGATGATGGCGATCTCGCGCGCCCGGATCTTGTCCATCTCGGCATTGTCGAGCGGGATCAGGTCGCGGCCCTGCCACAGGATCCGGCCGCCCTCGAAACGACCCGGCGGCATGTCGATCAGCTTCAGCACCGAGCGCGCCGTCACCGTCTTGCCGCAGCCCGATTCGCCCACCACGCCCAGCGTCTCGCCCCGGTCGATCCTGAGGTCGACGCCGTCGACGGCCCGCACCACGCCGTCGTCGGTGGCAAACCAGGTCTTCAGTCCGCGGATGTCGAGCAGCGTCTCGGCGGCCATATTATCCTTACAGAACGCGGCGCGAATCGAGCGCGTCGCGCAAACCATCGCCGATGAAATTGATGGTGAGCACGGCCAGGAAGATCGCCGCACCGGCGAACAGCGCCCAATGCGGCGCGATGTCGAGGTAGTCCTTGGCGTCGAACAGTACGCGGCCCCAGGTCGGGATGTCGGGCGGAAAGCCGAGGCCGAGGAACGACAGGGTCGATTCGGCGATGATGGCGGCGGCGACGTCGATCGTGCCGGCCACGATCACCGGACCCAGCGCGTTGGGCAGGATGTGACGCACGACCTGGCGCAGCTTCGAAGCGCCGAGCGCGCGCGCCGCCTCGACGAACTCCTTCTCGCGGAGCGACAGGATCTGGGCGCGCACCAGGCGGGCGACCGGCATCCAGCGCAAGCCGCCGATGACGATGACGATCATCACGAAGATGCCGCCCTCCGGCCCCAGCACGTTCTTGAGCCCCTCGCGGAACAAGTAGATGATCAGAAGCAGCAGCGGCAGTTGCGGCAACGACAGAAAGAAATCGGCGAGCCACATCAGGATGGCGTCGACGCTGCCGCGCGACATGCCGGCCACCGAGCCGATCAGCACGCCAACGAAGCTCGCCACCAGCATGGCGCAGAGCCCGACCGCCAGCGAGACGCGACCGCCGTAGAGCAGGCGCGCCAGCACGTCCTGGCCGAGATCGTCGGTGCCCAGGGGGTGCGTCCACGACGGCCCCTCGAGCTTGGCGGCGAAGTCGATCTCGTTGATCGGCACGCGCCACAGCAGCGGGCCCAGCGCGATCGCCAGCACGATCAGCAGCAGCACGACGCTGCTCGCCATGGCGAGCCTGTGCCGGCGGAAACGGCGCCACGCCTCGCGCCCCGGCGAGAAGCGCTGGGCCTTGCGCGGCTGGACGGCTGCGGCGACCGCAACCCCGGCAGCCGGCGCGTCAGCGGAAAGCGATACGGGGATCGAGCCAGGCATAGACGAAATCGGCCATGAGGTTGAAGAGAACGACGAGGCAGGCAAACACGAAGGTGACGCCCATCACCACCGGCGTGTCGTTCGCCAGGATCGAGGAGATCAAGAGCGAGCCGATGCCGGGCACTCGGAAGATCTGCTCGGTGACGATGGCGCCGCCGAACACGATCGGCATCTGCAGCGCCACCAGGGTGACCACGGGAATGAGCGCGGTGCGCACCACGTGCTTGACGATGACCTTGCGCTCGCCGATGCCCTTGGAGCGCGCGGTGGTGACGTAGTCGAGCCGGATGACGTCGAGCACCGCCGAGCGCACGTAGCGCACCAGCGAAGCGCCCTGGAACAGGCCGAGCACCGTCACCGGCATGATCGACTGTTTGATATGCTCCCAGTAGAACTGCCAGCCGGTGGCGTTTATGTCGGCGCGATAGACGAAGGGCAGCCAGTCGAGCTGGATCGAGAAGACCAGGATCAGCAGCAGGCCGGTGAAGAAGGTCGGCAGCGAGAAGCCGATGAAGGCGAAGGTGCTGGCGATCTGGTCGAACACCGAATAAGGCCGGGTCGCAGCGAGCACGCCGACCGGGATCGCCACCACGATGGCCAGCAGCTGCGCGCTGCCGATGACGATCAGCGTGGTCGGCAGGCGCTGCAGGATCAGCGTGTCGACGTTCATCCGGCTGACGAAGGAGAAGCCCCAGTCGCCCTGCACCATGGCGGCCAGCCAATGCAGGTAGCGCGACCAGACGGGGTCATCGAGGCCGAACTTGGCGCGCAATGCCGCCCTGACCTCGGGCGGCACCGCGGGATTGCTCGCCAGCTCGCCGAACGGATCGCCCGGCGCCAGCGCCAGCACCGTGAACAGCAGGAGGCTGATGCCGAGCATGCTCGGCACGACGATCAGCAGGCGGCGGATCACATACTCGCGCGACACGATCCCGCTCTCCTCAGGCCTCCTTGTACCAGTCCTGGATGTCCCATGTATTGTTGTCCCAACCGCTCATGACGGCCACGAGCTTTTCGTTCATGGCCGCGACTCCGGGGCGCGCCACCACGGGGATCACCACCACGTCGTTCACCACCATGTCGTTCAGCTTGATGAACATGGCGGCGCGCTTGACGGGATCGAGCTCGACCGACGCCGCCTTGTGGATGTCGTCGTATTCCTTGTTCTGCCAGCGTGTGATGTTGAGGCCCTGCCACTTGTTCTCCTTGGTCGCCGCTTCATTGGACAGGAACTGGCGCATGAACACTTCCGGATCGGGCTGCGTCATGGTGGTCGTGTACATCTGCAGATCGCAGTAGAACTTGGTGTAGGTGTCCGGGTTGGCCACGTCGGACGAGAAGAACACCGACGCCGTCACCGCCTTCACCTCGATGTCGATGCCGGCCTTCTGGCAGGCCTGCTTGACGATGGCCTGGTTCTTCTGCCGCGGCTGGTTGATCGACGTCTGGTAGACGAACTTCAGCTTCTTGCCGTCCTTCTCACGGATGCCGTCGGAGCCCTTCTTCCAGCCGGCCTTCTCGAGGATGTCGGCCGCCTTGTCGATGTTGAACTCGTATTTGGTGGCCTTCGAGCGGAACTTCTCCGGGTTGTTGACGAAGTTCGCCGTCGCGGTGCCGGTGCGGCCGTAGATGAATTTCTCCACCGAGGCCTTGTCGACCAGCAGCGACAAGGCCTGACGCACCGCCGGGTCCGACAGCGTCGGATGCTTGGTCTTGAGGCTCGAGCGCTCGCCGTCGACCTCGGTCCACGGATCGGTGGTGTTGAGCTGGATGTGCT
>JABCYT010000408.1 GCA_013290035.1 Alphaproteobacteria bacterium | reverse complement strand
GTTGGCGCCGTCCTTCACCGTGCTCGCCGCGCTCTACTGGTCGGACAACCTGGCGGGCCGGCCGGCCCTGATCGCCATGGCCGCCATCGCGGCGGTGACGATCTTCCTGGTGCAGCGCTATCTCGGTTCGCTCGCCCGCTTCGCGCGCTTTGTCGGCGAGCTGTCCGACGAGCGCGAGCCGGTGATGCCGCGGCTCTCCTTCGCGCCCGCCACCGAGGAGCTGGCGACGGCGGCGGCCATGCTCTCGGCCGGCTGGCGCCGCCAGCGCGCCTCGATCGACAATCTCGCCGCCTCCGCGCAGGCCATCGTCGACGGCCTGCCCGATCCGCTGATCGCCGTCGACCGCCAGCGCCGCATCGTGCGCACCAACCTCGCGGCGCGCGCCCTGCTGGGGCCAGTCGGCGCCGAGCGCGACCTGTCGACGGCGTTCCGCCAGCCGCAGCTGCTGGCCGCCATCGACGGGCTGCTGGAAACCGGCATCGACGGCAACTTCACCGGCCCCGACCAGACCGCCGTCGAGCTCGTGCTGTCGGGTCCGCCCGAGCTCGACATGATCGCCCATCTGCGCCGCCTGCCGCGCGCGGCGGCCGACGGCTCGCTGGCGCTGGTCGTGCTGCACGACACCACGGCGCTCCGGCGCGCCGAGCGGATGCGCGCCGATTTCGTGGCCAATGCCAGCCACGAGCTCAAGACGCCGATCGCGGGCCTCGCCGGCTTCATCGAGACCCTGCGCGGCCCGGCGCGCGACGATGCCGGCGCGCGCGAGCGCTTCCTCGGCATCATGGCCGAGCAGGCCGACCGCATGCGCCGCCTGGTCGACGATCTCCTGATGCTGTCGCGCATCGAGCAGCACGAGCATGCCCGGCCCGACGCCGCGGTCGACCTCGCGAATGTGCTGAAGGGCGTGCTCGACCTGCTGCAGCTGAAAGCCTCCTCGCGCAAGGTGGCGCTCGAGCTCAGCCTGGCGCCGGCCCTGCCGCGCGCTGTCGGCGACTACGACGAGCTCACCATCGTGTTCCAGAACCTGGTCGACAACGCGGTGAAGTACGCCAAGCCCGCGACCACGGTGCGCGTGGCGGCGCGGCCGGCCGGCGAGGGCCGGGTGGCCGTCGCTGTCAGCGACGAGGGCGACGGCATTCCCGCCAACCACCTGCCGAGACTCACCGAGCGCTTCTACCGCGTCGATGCCGCGCGCTCGCGCCAGCTCGGCGGCACCGGCTTGGGCCTCGCCATCGTCAAGCACGTCGTCAACCGCCACCGCGGCCGCCTCGACATCCAGAGCACGCCTGGCAAGGGCTCGACCTTCACGGTGACCCTGCCGGCGGCGGGCTGAACGATTTTCCGTCGTCTCGACCGGAGCGCGAAGCGCGGAGTGGAGAGACGACGGTTACTTCGCAGCCTTGTCGAAGGCCAGCGCGAAGCCCAGCAGCGGCACGTCGATGTTGATGGTCCGCTTGCTGGCGTCCTGGATCGAGATCTTGAGCAAGGTGCCGGTGCGCATCGCCGCCATCAGCGGGTCCTTCAGCGGCACGTTCACGATGCAGCCGACGTTGGTGCAGGTCTGAACCGGGTAACGCTCGGCCGCCCCATTGTCGACCTTGAGCTGGACCGGCTCGGTCAGGCTGATGCCGAGCGGCAGCTGGATCAGCAGGATCGCCGACTTGTCGGGGGTCGTGCGGGCAGAAAGCTGCGCCACCAGCTGCTTGTCGTCGCGGTTGATCATCTGCTGGATGGCGCGGCAGTCGAGGCTCTTGCCGTCGCCGGCACATTCGACCCGCCAGGCCGACGGCGGCGTGTCCTGCGCCGGCGCAGGCGACGCCAGGCCGGGCGCGGCCAAGGCCAGCGCGAGGCCCAGGATCGCCAGACGGCGGCGGACGGAAATCTCTGACACCATGCTTGCCCTGCCTTCGCTACCGACGGTTCGGCCGGCTCGATAAAGCCCGGACTTCGACCTGCCTGACAAGCGAGGATTATCCGCCGTCGTTGGCGGCGGCACCGACAACCACGCGCTGAACGTCGGCCTGCGCATGAGCTGTTGAAGCCTTCGCCTCAACATCGCGCGCAATTTTCACCCGCGACGCAACTAACCCCGGCTTCAGTGGATCACGGCGCATATTCCTTTGCCGTGGTGCGCGTAATGCTTTTCTATGTGCGTGCAGAGTCTATGTGAGTGCAGGGCGTCAGCGTTCTCGGGGGGAGAATGGCCAGGCATTGCGCCAAGGCCGTTCCATTTGGGGGAGCGGATCATGCACGTTCGCGGGGGTAGAAGGCGGCCAGCCGCACGCTGGATCGCGGCGCTTCGCTCGACCACTTGGCTCACCTCTTCGCTTGGCGCGGCAACGGCCGCGGTCCTGCTCGCGGGCACGACGCTACCCGCCTCGGCCGATGGCGGCCATGGTGGCGGCGGCGCCGGCACCGGCGGAACGGGCGGAGTGGGCTTTACCGGAGGCAACGGCGGGGACGCGGTCCCCCTCGTCGGCGGCAGTGGCGGCGGCGGCGGTGGCGCCGCCGGCGGCGGCGGTACCGCTGGCGCCGGCGGCCTTGGAGCCGGAACCGGCGGCGGCGCCGGCGGCCTTGGCGGGATCGCCGGCGGTCACAATGGAGCACCCGGAGGAAATGGCACCGCCGGCAACGACAACGGCGGCGGCGGCGGCGGCGGCGGCTTCAGCGCCACGAGCGCCAACCTCAGCAACGGCGCGGCGCTGACGGGCGGCACTGGCGGCAATGGCGGCACTGCCGCCGGTCCCGTAAACGGCGCCGGCGGCGGCGGTGGCGGCGGCGGCGGCTATGGCGCCATCGTCACCGGCACCGGCTTCAGCAGCAACGCCGGCACCATCACCGGCGGCATCGGTGGTAGTGGCGGCGGCGGTCAAGGTCCCCTGGGTTCCGGCGGCAATGGCGGCGACGGCGGCGTGGGCGTGCAGTTCACGACGCAGGGCGCCGTCTTCCTCAATACCGGCACCGTCACCGGCGGCATTGCCGGCTCGGGCGGTGTCGCCAGCGGCGGCGCCGCGACCGGCAATGGCGGCCTGGCCGGCGCGGGCATCGTCGGTGCGGGCCTCACCATCACCAACAGCGGCACGATCAGCGTCGGCTTCCAGGCCGGCCTGGTCACGGTCAACGCCATCACCTTCACCGGCGGCACCAACCTGCTGGAGCTGCAGGCGGGCTCGACCATCTCCGGCAGCGTCATGGCCTTCAGTGCCGCCGACACGCTGCAGCTCGGCGGCAGCAGCAATGCGAGCTTCAATGTCGCGTCGATCGGACCGGCCGCGCAGTACCGGAACTTCGGGATCTTCGCCAAGACGGGTTCGAGCACCTGGACGCTGACCGGTACGACGACGCAGGTGACCCCGTGGACGCTCAACGACGGCACGCTGTCGATCTCGAGCGACGGCGCTCTCGGCGCCACCAGCGGCGGCCTCACCTTCACCGGCGGCATCCTGCAGACGACGGCGACGTTCAGCAGCGCGCGCACGGTCACCTTGAACAGCCCGGGCGGCGTCTTCGACACCGCCGCCGGCACCGCCCTGACCCTGGGCGGCAACATCGGCGGCGCCGGCATCCTCGGCAAGATGGGGGCCGGCACGCTGATCCTCACCGGCACCAACAGCTACAGCGGCGGCACCATCGTCGCGGCCGGTGTCCTGCAGGGCAACAGCACGAGCCTGCAAGGCAACATCACGAACAACGCCTCTGTGGTGTTCAACCAAACCGGCACCGGCACCTATGCCGGCGCGATGTCGGGCACCGGCAGCATGACCTTGCAGGGCGGCGGCGTGCTGACGCTCACCGGCGCCAACAGCTACAGCGGCCCGACCACCGTCAATGCCAGCACGTTGTCGGTGAACGGCAGCCTGGCCAGCACCGTGACCCTCAACAACGGCGGCATGTTGAACGGCACCGGCTCGATCGGCGGTCTGGTCTCGAACGGCGGCATCCTGGCGCCCGGCAACTCGATCGGCACGCTGACCGTCAACGGCAGCTTCACCCAGATCGGCGGCGTCTACCAGGTCGAGGCCAATGCCCAGGGCCAGAGCGATCGGGTCAATGTCGGCGGCACCGCCACCATCAACGGCGCCTCGGTGCAGGTGCTGGCGCAACCCGGCACCTACGGCGCCAGCACGACCTACACGATCCTCAAGGCGACCGGCGGTGTCAGCGGCACCTACTCCGGCGTCAGCAGCAACTTCGCCTTCCTCACGCCCTCGCTGTCGTACGACGCCAACGACGTGTTCCTGACCTTGACGATGGCGCAGAACGCCTTCTCCTTCGGCGGCCGCACCTTCAACCAGCGCGCGGTCGGCCGCGTGCTCGACCAGACCTTCGGCTCGGCGAGCGGCGACTACGCCACGGTGCTGAACGCCATCGCCGGCCTCAGCACCGCGCAGGGTCCGCTGATCCTCGATGCGATCAGCGGCCAGAACTACGCCGGCTTCAGCAACGCCATGGTGCAGGGCGTCCAGCTCTTCCTCAGCAACTTCGCCAACCGCGC
>JABCYT010000407.1 GCA_013290035.1 Alphaproteobacteria bacterium | reverse complement strand
GGACAGCTTTGCCGAACGCATGACCAAGCGCGGGCGCGAGCTCGGCATGACCGGCACGGTCTTCAAGAACGCGTCGGGCTGGCCGGTCGAAGGCCAGTGGACCACGGCGCGCGACCTTGCCGTCCTGGCGTGGCGCACCATCGAGGATTTCCCGAAGTATTATCACTACTACGCGGAGACCAACTGGACCTACAACAACATCAAGCAGGACAACCGCAACCGGCTGCTCAAGATCACGCCGGGCACCGACGGTCTCAAGACCGGCCACACCGAGGAAGGCGGCTTCGGCCAGGCGTCGTCGGCGGTGCGCGACGGACGGCGCCTGATCATGGTCCTGAACGGGCTCACGTCGATGGCCGAGCGCGCGCAGGAATCGTCGCGGCTGATGGAGTGGGGCTTCCGCGAATCCACCAACACGACGGTCTTCCGCGCCGGCGACACCGTCGTCGAGGCGCCGGTGTGGCTGGGCGCCCTGGACAAGGTGCCGTTGGTCGTGGCGCATCCCATCCAGATCACGGCGCCGACCGGGCAAACCGTGACGCCGCGCGTGGTCGCGCGCTTCGACGGACCGCTCGCCGCGCCGATCGCCAAGGGCACGAAGGTCGGCACCGCCGTGGTGACTCTGCCCGATGGCCGCGAGATCGACTATCCGCTCGAGGCCGGCGCCGACGTGGCGCGCCGCGGCGTGGTCGGGCGTGTGGCGGGAATGATCCAGCATTATCTGTTCGGCTGGCTGTCGTGACCGAAGGCGCCTCCGGGCGTTCACACGCCTCATCAGGGCGTTTCATCACTCTTGAAGGCGGCGAGGGAGCAGGCAAGTCGACCCAGATCGCGCGGCTCAAGAGCTGGCTCGAGGGACGCGGCCGCAGTGTCGTGGCGACCCGCGAACCGGGCGGCTCGCCCGGCGCCGAGACGATCCGCAAGCTCCTGGTCGAGGGCCCGGTCGAGCGCTGGGACGGCACGACCGAGGCGCTGCTGCACTTCGCCGCCCGGCGCGAGCATCTGCGCTCGACCGTGTGGCCGGCGCTCAGGCGCGGCGACTGGGTGTTGAGCGATCGCTTTGCCGATTCGACTCTCGCGTACCAGGGCTACGGCCACGGCGTCGATCGTGCGATCTTCGACCAGCTCTACAAGTTCGCCGCCGGCGATTTTCCGGCCCGACCTCACCGTGATCCTCGACCTGCCGGTCGAGACCGGACTTTTGCGCGCCGCCGCCCGCCGCGGCAGCGAGACGCGCTACGAGAGCCTGCCGCGCGATTTCCATGCCCGCGTGCGCAGCGGCTTCCTCGAAATCGCCAACCGTGATCCCAAGCGCTGCGTGGTGATCGATGCTACAGGGAGCATCGACAGTATCGCCGCCGCCATCGCCGGTGCGGCGAGCGAGCGGCTGGGAGCCTGACGGGATGGCGAGAGGCAAGACGAGCGCCGATGCAAGCGAGCTCGAGAAGCTCGAATGGCCATACGACTGGCCGCCGCCCTGGCGCAGCGAGCGCCTGCTGGGCCACGAGACGGCGGAAAAGACCATGCTGGCCGCCCATCAGAGCGGCCGCCTGCATCACGCCTGGCTGCTGGCCGGACCGCGCGGCATCGGCAAGGCCACGCTCGCCTGGCGCTTCGCGCGCTTCCTGCTGAGCGGCGAGGGCAAGGGTGGCCTGTTCGGCGGCGGGCCGGAGAGCCTCGATGTGGCGGCCGATGCGCCCGGCCGGGCGCTGGTCGACGCGCGTTCACACCCCGACCTTTTCCATCTCCGGCGCACGCTCCATCCCGACACCGGCCGCATGCGCGCCGAGATCGCCGTCGACGATGTGCGCGAGCTTGGCGCCTTCATGCATATGACACCGGCGATGGGCAAATGGCGGGTCGCCATCGTCGACGCGGCCGACGAGATGAACCGCAACAGCGCCAACGCCGTCCTCAAGATCCTCGAGGAGCCGCCGCCCAACGCGGTGCTGCTCATGGTGGCGCACGCGCCCGGCCGCCTGCTGCCGACCATCCGCTCGCGCTGCCGGCGCCTTGCCCTGCAGCCGCTCGCCGAGGAGATCGTCATGCGCCTGCTAGGCGACTACGCGCCCGGCGTCAAGGCCGAGGAGAGGGTGGTTCTGGCGCGGCTCAGCGAAGGCAGCATAGGGCGTGCGCTCGAGCTCGCGGGCGCCGGCAGCCTGGAACTGTACCGCGAGATGGTCGACGTGCTGGCGACGCTGCCCGAGCTCGACATGGCGCGCCTGCACGGTTTCGCCGAACGCTTTGCCCGGCGCGGCGAGGAGGCCAACGCGGCCTGGCGCTCGTTGAATTACCTGTTCGACGGCTGGCTGAAGGGCCTGGCGCGGCACGCGGCGGTGGGTGGAGAAGCTGCAGCCATCGTGCCGACGGAACGTGGCTTGCAGGCGCGCCTGGCGGCGGCCGCGAACCTTGATCGCTGGATAGGGGCGTGGGAAAAGGCCGCCGAGCTGTTATCCGGCGCCGATAGGGTCAATCTCGATCGTAAGCAGACGGTGCTCGCGAGCTTCCTGGCTCTCCAGTCGGCGATGCGTTGAGCGGCGACAGTTCCGGAGTTCAGTCATCATGTCCGGCCGCGGTACCTACTACGTCACCACACCAATCTACTACGTGAACGACGTGCCCCATATCGGGCACGCCTACACGACGCTTGCCTGCGACGTGCTGGCCCGCTTCATGCGGCTCGACGGTCGCGACGTGCACTTCCTCACCGGCACCGACGAGCACGGCCAGAAGGTCGAGAAGGCGGCGGCGGCGGCTGGCCTGGCGCCGCAGGCCTTCACCGACAAGGTGAGCCAGTCGTTCCGCGACCTCGTCAAGACGATGAACTTCAGCCCCGACAACTTCATCCGCACGACGGAGAAGCGGCACTACGCGGCTTGCCAGGCGCTGTGGGAGAAGCTCGTCGAAGCGGGCGACATCTATCTCGGCAAGTATGCCGGCTGGTACTCGGTGCGCGACGAGGCCTATTTCGTCGAAAGCGAGACCGAGGTCGGCTCGGACAACAAGCGCCGCGCCATCTCGAGCGGCGCCGAGGTCGAATGGGTCGAGGAGCCGTCGTATTTCTTCCGGCTTTCAACCTGGGGCGATCGGCTGCTCGAGTTCTATGAAAAGAACCCGCGTTTCATCGCGCCGGAGAGCCGGCGCAACGAGGTGATCAGCTTCGTGAAGGGCGGCCTGCAGGATCTCTCGGTGTCGCGCACCAGCTTTTCCTGGGGCGTGCCGGTGCCGGGCGATCCCAAGCACATCATGTACGTCTGGCTGGACGCGCTCACCAACTACATCACCGAGTGCGGCTATCCGGACACCGGCAATCCCCTGTGGAAATACTGGCCGGCCGACCTGCACATGGTCGGCAAGGACATCATCCGCTTCCATTGCGTGTTCTGGCCGGCCTTTCTGATGTCGGCCGGCATCGCACCGCCACAGCGGGTGTTCGCACACGGCTGGTGGACCAACGAGGGCCAGAAGATCTCGAAGTCGCTCGGTAACGTGATCGACCCGATGGAACTGGTCGACGCCTACGGGCTCGACCCGGTGCGCTACTTCTTGTTGCGCGAGGTGCCGTTCGGCAACGACGGCGATCTCCAGCGGCGCGCCCTGGTTGGCCGGCTGAACGGCGATCTCGCCAACGCCTACGGCAATCTCTGCCAGCGCGTGCTCTCGATCGTCGCCAAGAACTGCGGCGGCAAGGTGCCGGCGATGGGTTCGATCAGCGAGGTCGATATGGCCCTGCTCGATCGCGCCAAGGCGCTGCTGGGTATCGTGCGCGCCGACCTGGACGACCAAGCCTTCCATCGCGCGCTGACCTCGATCTGGGAAGTGATCGCCGACGCCAACCGCTATGTCGACGCCCAGGCGCCGTGGGCGCTCGCCAAGACCGACCCGGCGCGGCGCGACACGGTGCTGTGGGTGCTGGCCGAGACGATCCGCCGGGTGACCCTGCTGGTGCAGCCCTTCATGCCCGACTCGGCGGGCAAGATCCTCGACCAGCTGGCCGTGCCGGCCGGGGAGAGGGCGTTTGCGGCGTTCGACCGCGCGCTCGTGCCGGACACGGTGCTGCCGAAACCGCAGGGCGTGTTCCCGCGTTTCGTCGAGCCCGCGAAAGCCGCGTCCTGATGCTGATCGACAGCCACTGCCATCTCGACTTCCCCGAGCTCGCCGGCGATGAGGCGGGCGTGTTGGCGCGCGCGCACACGGCGGGCGTCGCCGGCATGCTGACCATCGGCACGCGGCTCGACCAGTTCGCCAAGGTGCGCGCCATCGCCGAGCGTCACGAGAACATCTGGTGCTCGGTGGGCGTTCATCCGCACGAGGCGAAGGAGGAGGGGCAGCGCACGCCGGACCGCCTGGTCGAGGCGACGCGCCATCGTAAGGTCATCGGCATCGGCGAGACCGGTCTCGACTTCTATTACGAGCACAGTCCGCGCGAGGAGCAGGCGGGAAGCTTCCGCGCCCACATCGCCGCGGCGCGCCAGACCGGCCTGCCGCTGATCGTG
>JABCYT010000406.1 GCA_013290035.1 Alphaproteobacteria bacterium | reverse complement strand
GCGGAACTCGTCGAACTCCACGACGCAGCGGTCGGCCAGGTCCTGCAACTCGGCGCAGCGTGCCGCCGGCACGAGGGCGAGAAAGCCCGAGATCTCGGCAAGTTCGAGCGCGGGAATCGCGAAGGTGCGGTCGCTCGCGGCGAACCGGCCGACGGCGTCCAGGAAGTCACGCTCGCTGGCCCCGTCGACCAGCGCGATCGGCGCCTTCAAGGTGCCGTGGAAACCATAGAGCCGCGGCTCGGCCGTGATTTTCTCCAATCGCTCCATCGCGACGCCCGGCACCGGCCGCAGCGCCCGAGTCTGCCCGCTTTCGGGATCGCGGCCGAGCCATTGGCTCGCCGTGACGGCGAGCCCCTCTCCGGGGCGCGGCGCATAGTAGAGCCCGTAGCGCGGCGTCGGCGCGCCCTCGCCGTTCAAGCCGTGGCTCCCCGCCGGCCGATCATGGCGAAGCGCAACTGGCTGGAGACGAAATCGATGAGGGCGACGGCGATCAAGATGAGGACGATGATAAACGAGGTTTGTTGCAGTTCGAGGGTGCGGATGGCTTCGGCGAGATGCAAGCCGATGCCGCCGGCGCCGACGATGCCGATGATGCTGGCCGAGCGCGTGTTCGACTCGAAATAGTACAGGACCTGGCTCGCCAGCACGGGGAAGATTTCGGGCAGGATGCCGAAGCGGATGGCCAGCGCATGGCTGCCGCCGGTCGAGACGATGCCTTCGACCGGCTTGCGGTCGGCCGCCTCCATCGCCTCGGAGAACAGCTTGCCGAACGAGCCGACGTCGGCGGTCATGATGGCGAGCGCGCCGGCGAACGGCCCCAGCCCGACGACGTTGATCCAGATCAGCGCCCACACCAGGATGTCGACGCTGCGGATGGTATCGAGCGAGCGTCGAGACAAGAAGCGCACGACGCGCTGGGCAGTGACGTTGCGCGCGGCCAGCAGGGCCAGCGGCAGGGCGAGCACGGCCGCCGACAGCGTGCCGAGGAAGGCGATGGCGACGGTCTCGAGCAGCGCCACGCCGAATGTCCGCGCATGCGCCCAGCTGCCCGGATCGGGCGGCAGCATCAAGCCAACGATCTCGACCAGGCGCAGGCTCCCGGAAATCAGCGTGCCGCCGAAGAAGCCGAGTTGGGCCATGCCGAACAGCAGCAGGGCGAAAGCCGCGCCGCCGGTCAGCAGAGCCAGCAGGCGCCGGCGATCGAAGCGAGTGAAATGCTGCGGATGGCGGTCGCGGATGGCCACCAGATCGATCGCGGGACGGCGTGGCATCAGCGCCTCTCCTCGCGGCCGATCAGCTGGTGGCGCACCCGGGAGGTCAGCGTGTCGATGATGGCCACCGTGACCAGGATGAGCAGCAGGATGGCCGACACGTCGGTATAGTAGAACTTGCGGATCGCCTCGATCAGGTCCTGGCCGATGCCGCCCGCGCCGACGAAGCCCATGACCGCCGATTCGCGCACGTTGATCTCGAAGCGCAGCAGCGTGTAGCTCACGAAATTCGACATGACCTGCGGCAGCGCGCCGTAGCGCATGGCGACATGCCACGGCGCGCCGGTCGACGACACGCCCTCGACCGGCTTCATGTCGATGTTCTCGACGACCTCGGCGAACTGCTTCACCAGCGCGCCCAGCGTATGGATGACGACGGCCAGCACGCCGGCCATCGGGCCAAGCCCGAAGGCGATCACGAACAAGAGCGCGAAGACCAGCAGCGGCACGGTGCGGCAAAGCTCGCAGACGCGGCGCACCGCAAAGCGCAGCCAGCGGCTCGGCCCGACATTGGCGGCAGCCAGGAACGACAGGCCGAAGGCGCCGACCGCCCCGAGCAGCGTGCCGACATAGGCCATCAGCAAGGTCTCGCCCAAAAGGCGGAGCCAGCGCGGCAGGCCCCAGAACCACTCGGCGAGGTCCGTCCAGGCCGGCCGGCCGCTCTCGAGCTGGAACAGGCGGATGATGTAGCTCGGGAAGCGGCCGATATTCTCGATGAGGCGTGCCGGCGACACCTCGGCCGACACCGACGCCAGCGCCATCGCGGCCACGATGCAGGCGAGCACGACCAGCGTGTGCAAACGACGCGTGCGGACCGACGCGTCGTAGGCCGCGAGCAGCGGCCGGAGTTGCGCCTCCGGCAGCTCGACGACGGGCGAGCTCAAGTCAGCTTCGCCGCGGCCGCGATCAGCTCTTCTGCTTGCGCAGCGAGTCGATGAACTTGATCAGCTCGACGACGCCTTCGTAGTACTTGGCGTCGACCACCTTGAATTCGCGGTCCTTGCCGTCCGACAGCTTGTCAAAGGCGGCCTTGGCCTTGGTCGGCGCCTCGTCGAAGGCCTTGGCGATGGCGGCCTTCAGGTCGGGCGGCAGATCGGCGAGGTAAGCGTAGGGCGAGTTGGGGATCAGGTCCGACTTGGAGATGATGCGGAAGTCCTCCTTCTTGGCCAGCCCCTTGGCGGCCATGCGCGTGAGGTTCGAATCATCCTCGGCGTTCCACCAATTGGCGGCGATGTCGACGGTCTTCTGCTGCAGCGCCAGGACGGCGTTCTCGTGGCTGCCGGTATAGGTGACATGCGCGAAGTAGCTCTCCGGCACGATCTTGAGCTTGTTCAGCACAAAGCGCGGCACGTTGTTGCCCGAGGTCGAGTTGGGATCGACCAGGCCGAGGTTCTTGCCCTTGAGATCCTCGATCGTCTTGTAGGGGCTGTCGGCGCGGACATAGAAGACCGAGTAGTAACCCACGGTGCCGTCGTTGTTGATGGTGGTGCGGAACGGCTCGACCTTCACGCCCGTCACCACGGCGCGCGAGTAGGAGGCCGGTCCATAGCCCGCGATATGGATGGAGCCGTTGCGCTGACCCTCGATCACCGCCGCGTAGTCGTTGGCGACCCGCAAGGTCACCTTGGTGCCGAGCTCCTTGGACAGGTATTCGACGAACGGCGCGTAACGCTCGGTCACGCCCGACGCATTCTCGGCCGGCACGACGGCCAGCACCAGCTCGGGGTACTTGGCTTTCCAGTCCTGTGCGTGGGCGGCGCCGGCAAGAGCGAGCGTGCCGGTGGCAAGCGCCGTACCGAGGATCAGTCGACGGGTGAACATGGCAAGATCTCCTTGTTGCGAGGGGCGATGACGATCAGGAGCCGGCCAAGACAAGGCCAGGCTGGGCGCCGGGAACGAAATCGGGCTGGGCCGCGTGACCCAGCACATCGGCGGATTCCAGGCCGTAGAGGTCGCGCGCCACGCGATCGGTGAGGGCAGCCGGCGCGCCATCGAACACCACCTTGCCGGCGGCCAGGCCGACCAGGCGGTCGCAGTATTTGCGGGCGAGATCGAGGCTGTGCAGATTGCAGATCACGGTGATGCCGAAGTGCCGATTGATGTGCAGCAGCGCGTCCATCACCACCTGGGTGTTGCGCGGATCGAGGGAGGCGATCGGCTCGTCGGCCAGGATGAGCTCGGGCTCCTGCACCAGGGCGCGGGCGATGGCGACCCGCTGCTGCTGGCCGCCCGACAGCGTGTCGGCGCGCTGGCCGGCCAGGCGCGCCATGTCGAGACCCTCCAGCGCCGAGAGACCCATCGCCTTTTCCGCGTCGGTCCACAGTTTCAGCAAGGCCCGCGTCGGCGGCACATGGAAGGCGCGGCCCATCATCACGTTGGTCAGCACGTCGAGGCGGCCGGCCAGGTTGAACTGCTGGAAGATCATGGCGCAGCGCGCCCGCCATTGCCGGAGCGCGCGGCCGCGCAAGGCCGTGACGTCGGTGTCGCCGAAGCGGATCTGGCCGGCCGTCGGATCGCCCAGCCGGTTGATCATGCGCAAGAGCGTCGACTTGCCGGAGCCCGACTGGCCGATCACCCCCAGGAGCTGGCCCGCCGGCACGACGAGCGACACCTGGTCGACGGCGCGCTTGCCGCCAAAGCTTTTAACAACGCCCTCCAGCCGCAGCATCGAGCCTCTCGACGGTTCGCCTGCTTGGGCAGTACCGGTCGCCTGCTGCGGAAACGCGACTCTTTGGTTACAGAATCAAGACGTGCTGTGGGGGATTGCCGGACGCCCTAGTCCGGCCAGCGCTTGGCAATCGCCGCCACCATGTCGTCGACCCGCGCCGCCAGGATACGCTCGCCCTTGAAGGCGCTCGCCCGCGTCGGATCGCCGGTGGCTCCGGTTTTCTCGAAAGGCCCGTCGAGCGCGAGACGGTCCATGCGCACGCTCCTGGGCTCCAGCGCCAGCATCACCGAGGTCTCGCGCTCGTCGGCGTGGCCGCCCTCGGTTACCTCGAGCAGGCGGTCGGCCGCCGCGCCCAAGCCACGCATGTGCAGGACCAAGAGGTCGGTCGCGCCGGCCGCCACTTCGTCGATCGGCTTTTCGGTCGAGACGCCGGTGTTCAACAGGACGATGCGGTTGACGCCGTGGCCGCGCAGGTTACCCAGAAGCTCGGCGAGCAACGCCTTGAACGTCGCGGCCGAGAGATGCTGGCTGCCGGCAAACGACGTGAAGGCAGGATAGAAGCCGAA
>JABCYT010000405.1 GCA_013290035.1 Alphaproteobacteria bacterium | reverse complement strand
AGGCGCTGACCGCCGCCTCGGTGGCCGCCCTCACCGTCTACGACATGTGCAAATCGGTCGATCGTGGCATGGTGATTTCCGACGTCCGGCTGCTCCACAAGTCGGGCGGCAAGTCGGGGACATTCAAGTGGACCTCACCCTGAGGAGCGCGCGCAGCGCGCGTCTCGAAGGGTGGGCACCCGACGAGGTCTGCTGCCCATGCTTCGAGACGGCCGCTGCGCGGCCTCCTCAGCATGAGGTTGTACTGTTGCGAGACGCTCCATGACTCCCCTCCTCTCCGTTCGCGACGCCCATGGCCGCGTGGTCGCGGCCTTCGACAAGCTGCCGGCCGAGACGGTCTCGGTGGCTGACGCGGCCGGCCGCGTGCTGGCCGAGCCGCCCCGGGCGCGCCTGACGCAGCCGCCGGCCGACCTGTCGGCGATGGACGGCTATGCCGTGCGCGCCGAGGACGTGCCGGCCGTGCCGACGACGTTGACCTTGGTCGGCCAGGCGCCGGCCGGCGGTTCCTACGATCACGCGCTGAAGCCCGGCGAGACGGTGCGCATCTTCACCGGCGCGCCCTTGCCGATGGGCGCTGACGCGATCGTGATCCAGGAGGACACCAAGGCCGAGGGCGCCAAGATCACCGTCCTCGATCCGCCGCGCATCGGCCGCCACATCCGCAAGGCCGGGCTCGACTTCACGGCGGGCGACAGTCCTTTGGCGACGGGCCGCACGCTCACGACACGCGACGTGGCGCTGGCAGCGGCGATGAACCTGCCGTGGCTCTCGGTGCACCGCAAGCCGCGGATCGCCATTCTCTCGACCGGCGACGAGCTCGTCCTGCCGGGCGAGCCGGTCGGCCGCAACCAGATCGTCTCCTCTTCGGGCATTGCGGTCGCCGCGCTGGTGCGCGCCTGGGGCGGCGACCCGACCCTGTTCGACATCGCCCGTGACGACGCCAGGCTGATCGAAGACCGCATCGCCGCCGGCGCGCAGCACGACCTGCTGGTCACCCTGGGCGGCGCTTCGGTCGGCGACCACGACCTGGTCCAGGCGGCGCTCAAGGCCCAAGGCTTCGACATGGATTTCTGGCGCATCGCCATGCGTCCGGGAAAGCCCCTGATGTTCGCGGCCAAGGGCCGCGCCCGCGTGCTCGGCATGCCGGGCAATCCGGTATCGACCATGGTCTGCGCGCTGCTGTTCATGAAGCCCGCCATGGAGCGCATGCTGGGCCAACCCGGCGAGCTCGTCGCCACCCAGCCGGCGCGGCTGGCCGTCGACGTCAAGGCGAACGATCTCCGCGAGGACTATGTCCGATCGAAGCTGACGCGGGCGGCCGACGGCGGCCTCACCGTGGAACCCCATCCGGTGCAGGACAGCTCCATGCTCTCGGTGCTGGCGTGGTCGTCCGGCCTGCTGGTGCGATCGCCCCATGATCCCGCGCGCAAGGCCGGCGACACCGTGCAGGTGATCGATCTTTCTGTTCTCCCCGGCGGCTACTGATCCCCCCTCCATCCCCAAGTCCCTCTGGAAAACTTGACCTGGCGGCAGAACTAAACTAGAACATGTGTCGGGTTTCAGGATTTGTTCCGAAATCTGGTAGGCGTTCTGGGGAGAAGACGGTGCTAACCCGCAAGCAAAACGAACTCCTGATGTTCATCAACAAGCGCCTCAACGACGACGGCGTATCGCCGTCGTTCGACGAGATGAAGGAGGCGCTTCGGCTCAAATCGAAGTCGGGCATCCACCGGCTGATCACCGGGCTGGAGGAGCGCGGCTTCCTGCGTCGCCTGCCGCATCGTGCGCGGGCTCTGCAGGTTCTGAAGCTGCCCGACGCTGCGGCGATGCCCGCGCCCAACGTCACGCCCATGCTGGCCCGCGCCGGCTTCGCCGAAAGCCGCGAAGGCTTCGTGCCGCAGGTCATTCGCGGCGAGCGCGTGCCGCTCGCCGGCGCCATCCAGGTCGCCAACGAGGCGCAGGCGCTCAGCCTGCCGCTCTATGGCCGGATCGCCGCCGGCACGCCGATCGAGGCGCTGCGCGACAACTCCACCACCGTGGACGTGCCCGTCACCCTGCTCGGCTCGGGCGCGCATTACTGCCTCGAAGTGCAGGGCGATTCGATGGTAGAGGCCGGCATCCAGAACGGCGACATCGCCATCATCAAGAGCGCCGACACCGCCGAGTCGGGTGAAATCGTCGTGGCGTTGATCGACGACACCGAGGCCACCTTGAAGCGCCTGCGCAAGAAGGGCGCCTCGATCGCGCTCGAGCCGGCCAACGCCGCCTACGAGACGCGGATCTTCGGACCCGATCGGGTCAAGATCCAGGGTCGCCTGGCCGGGCTTTACCGCCGCTACAATTAAACTCCCAGCTACTGCCCCGTGCAGCGTCTCAGATAGGCGGAGCGTGCGTCTCGTTCGGCACCGGCAGCCTCGTACGACACGCCACGGCACCAGTCATAGTGCACGTTGTAATCCGATGACCAGCGTGAGCCCTTGATGCCCCCTGCGCAGGCGCCATTGTTGAGGCCGCCTCGCACCTGATTGAGAGCCGCCTGAGCGTATTGCTGACAGAACGCGTTATCGGCGGCCTGAACCTCGGCCATGCCCGAAAGGCACAGTGCCAACGCAACGCCAGCGACCAACAAATTGCGCGCCATGATCTGCTTCCCCCCCGTGTGACCTTGGAAAATAGAGTGCAAGCCCGGATGCCAACAAGCACTGCGTTGACAGAGGTCGTGCAATTGCGGTCGATGTGTCGTCGGTCATGTGCCCGGCGCTTTCACTTGCGCCGCCTGCCGCGTCGAGCTGTTGGGCACCCAGGGACGATCGCCGCGACGGCCGTTGGCGGTCTCGCGCCGCACTTCGGTCTCGTCGAGCCACAGCGCCTGCGCGCCCTCGCGCCACGCGTTGCGGCGATCGATCACCAGGCGCGGACCGTGACAACGGCCTTGAGCATCGACCGTGGACAGCACGATGTCGGCGCCGCCGCAGGCCTCGGCCAGTCGGCGGTCGTCGCTCACCAGGGCGATGCGCCACGGGCCCTTGCGCCAGCGACAGAGCCCGGTGTTGCACCCGAGGCCGGCGGCCTGCTGGTCGGCACTCACCGTCCAGCGCTTGGCGCCCTCCTGGCCGCTGCGTCGCGCCCAGGCGTCGCTGATGAAGCGGTCGGTGCGGGCCGAGGCAATGTGGACCATGCCCCGCTCGTCGCGCAGTCCGAGCACGCGGCCATCCTCGCTCATCAGCAGGTCGGGCGCGGGCGGCGGCGCGAGCAGCAAGCCCGTGATCGCGATCGGCAGGCCGGCAAATCGCCAGCGGCGGCGCCACAGGCAGAGCCACAGCCCGCCCACGGTCAGCAGCCATAGGCTGGCGCCGGGCAGCGACGGTACCAGCATGGCGGCCTGCGGCCAGTCGGCGACATGACGGGCGATGGCGTCAAGGCCTTCGACGCCCCAGCCCATCGGCACCAGGGCGAAACGCTCGAGGCCGAGCGGCATCAGCAGCATGGCCAGAAGGCCCCACGGCATGATCCAGAAGCCGGTGAGCGGCACGCCCAGAAGATTGGCAACGACGCCCAGCAGCGAGAGGCGGTTGAAGTGATAGGCGGCAAAGGCGCCGGTGGCGACCGAGGCGATCAAGGTCGTGGCCAGGCTGGCGGTGAAACCGGCGCCCAGCCGCCACAGCCAGCGATGCCTGAGATGCTCGGCGCGCTCATGCAGGCGCCGCCGCCAGCCGGCCGCCATCTCCCAGGCGGCGATCAACGCCACCACCGCGGCGAAGGACATCTGGAACGAGGCGCCGGTCAACGACTCGGGCGCGGCGAGGAGCACGATGACCGCCGACCAAGCGACCAGGCGCAGCGACAGCGCCGTGCGGTCGAGCAGCATGGCGATCAAGGCGAAGCCCGCCATGGCGCAGGACCTTTGCGCCGGCACCGGCGCGCCGGCCAGAGCGGTGTAGAACAGCGCCGCCAGCAGGGCGATCACGGCGGCCACCTTCTTGGCGTCGATGCGCAGCGCCAGCGGCGGCACCAGCGCGATCGCATAGCGCAGCACGCCCATCACCAGGGCGACCACGAACACGATGTGCAGGCCGGAGATCGACAGGATGTGGGCGAGGCCCGAATCGCGCATGGCCTGGGTGATGTCCTTGTCGACGGCGGTCTGCTCGCCGGTCAGCAGCGCCGCGGCGACGCCGCCTTCAGGTCCGGGCAACGCGGCCAGGATGCGCGCCGTGATGTCAGCGCGCAGCGAATCGATGGTGCGCACGATGCCGTCGGGCCGGCCATGTTCGACGACGGTGGCCCGCGCCAGCGCATAGCCCACGGCGCCCAACTGCTGATACCAGGCGACGCGCTGGAAATCGAAGGCGCCCGGTGCGGCCGGTCCGGCCGGCGGCGAGATGTTGGCGAGCACCAGCAGACGGTCGCCGACATGAATCGGCGGCGCGCCCTTGGACAGCGAGATGCGCACGCGCTCCGGCATCATCTCGATCGGCGGCACGTTGTTGCCTTTCAGGCGCACCGCCTC
>JABCYT010000404.1 GCA_013290035.1 Alphaproteobacteria bacterium | reverse complement strand
CGCCGGCGAAGAAGTAGCTGATCTCGATCGCGGCAGTCTCGGGCGAATCGGAGCCGTGCACGGAGTTGGCCTCGATCGACTCGGCGAAATCCTTGCGGATGGTCCCCGCCGCGGCGTTGGCCGGGTTGGTGGCGCCCATGATGTCGCGATTCTTGGCGATGGCGCCCTCGCCCTCCAGCACCTGGACGACCACCGGGCCCGACGTCATGAACGAGCAGAGGTCGTTGAAGAACGGCCGCGCCTTGTGCACGCCGTAGAACTGCTCGGCCTGCAGGCGGGTCATCCAGATCCGCTTCTGGGCCACGATGCGCAGGCCCTTCTCCTCGAACCGGGCGTTGATCTTGCCGGTCAGGTTCCGGCGGGTCGCGTCCGGCTTGATGATCGAGAAAGTGCGTTCGACGGCCATGGAATCCTCTTGCAGGCGGTATCTTGGCGAGTGGGCGCGCCTTATAGACGCGGGGTTTCGGCCCGGCAAGCCGGTTGGACGGGCTCTTCCCGCGTGCTAAACGCCGCGGCCCCATGCTGCATGTCAATGATCTCTCCTTCCGCCACGGCGAGCGTGTGCTGTTCGATCGCGCATCCGCGGCCATGTCCGATGGCTGGAAGGTCGGCCTGGTCGGCCGCAACGGCGCGGGCAAATCGACCCTGCTGCGCCTGATCCAGGGCCAGATCGAAGCCGACGGCGGCAGCATCAGCCTGAGCGGCCGCAACCGCATCGGCTCGGTGCCGCAGGACCCTCCGGGCGGCGCTATCACCGTGCTGGACGCCGTGCTGGCCGCCGACGTCGAGCGCACCGCGCTGCTGGCGGAATCCGAGGCCTGCCACGACGGCCTGCGCCTGGCCGACATCCACGCCCGGCTCGACGAGATCGGCGCGGCCTCGGCGCCGGCGCGGGCTGCCTCGATCCTGCACGGCCTCGGGTTCGACAACGACGCCCAGGCGCGACCCTGCGGCGAGTTCTCCGGCGGCTGGCGCATGCGCGTGGCGCTGGCCGGCACGCTGTTCAGCAATCCCGACCTGCTGATCCTCGACGAGCCGTCGAACCATCTCGATCTCGAGGCGATGCTCTGGCTCACCGAGCACCTCAGGCGCTTTCGCCACACGCTGCTGATGGTGAGCCACGATCGCGACCTGTTGAACGACGTGTGCGATCACATCGTGCATATCGACCAGCAGAAGCTCGTCACCTACAACGGCAACTACGACCGCTTCGAGCGCACGCGCGCCGAGCGGCTCGAGCACGATGCCGCGCAGCAGGCCAAGATCGCCGCCCAGCGCAAGCACATGCAGGCCTTCGTCGACCGCTTCAAGGCCAAGGCGAGCAAGGCGCGCCAGGCGCAGTCGCGGGTCAAGATGATCGAGAAGCTGGGCCCGATCGCCACGGTGCCGGTCGACGAACGGGTCGCCTTCAACTTTCCGCCACCCGAGCAGCTCGCTTCGCCGATCGAGACGCTCGACGAGGTTACCGTCGGCTATGGCGACGGCCCGCCGGTGCTGCGCAAGCTCGACCTGCGGGTCGACATGGACGACCGCATCGCGCTCTTAGGCCAGAACGGCAACGGCAAGTCGACCTTCATCCGGCTGCTGTCGGAGCGCCTGCAGCCGCGCGAGGGCAAGATCAAGCGCACGCCGCGCCTGCGCATCGGCTATTTCTCGCAGGACCAGGAGGAAAGCCTCGACTACGAGGCGACGCCGTTCCAGCACATGAGCAGCGCCCTGGGGTCCGCCGCAGGCGAGACCAAGGTGCGCGCCCAGCTCGGCCGCTTCGGCTTCTCGCGCGATCGCGCCGACCTCAAGGTCGGCGTGCTCTCGGGCGGCGAGAAGACGCGGCTGCTGCTGTCGCTGGCGACGCGCAACGCCCCTCACCTGCTGCTGCTCGACGAGCCGACCAACCATCTCGATATGGACGCCCGTGCGTCCCTGGTCGATGCCGTCAACGACTTCGAAGGCGCGGTCGTGCTGGTGAGCCACGATACGCATCTGGTGAAGATGATCGCCGACCAGCTGTGGGTGGTGGCGGGCGGCAAGGTGACGCCGTTCGACGGCGACATCGACGACTATCAGGCCAAGCTGCTGCGCGAACGCAACGGCGGTAAAAACGGCAAAGCCGCCAAACGCGAGCGCGCACGCGAGCGGGAACGCGAAGAAGCCCCGGCCCCCGTCGCCGCCGCCAAGGAGCAGCGCAAGCAGTCCGCCGACTCGCGCGCCAAACGCGCGCCCCTCAAGAAGACGCTGGAGACGCTGGAGAAGGCCATCGCCAAGCTCAACAAGCAGCGCGGCGACCTCGAGGCAAGGCTAGCCGATCCCACGATCTACAGCGATCCCGCGATCAACGTCGCCGATCTACAGCGCGACAAGGTCCGGCTGGAGCGCGAGATCGCCCACGCCGAGCACGAGTGGCTGGTGGCGCAGGAAGCCTACGAGGCCGCTTAGAGGCCGTTGCCTCCCCCGTCTTACGGGGGAGGTGCCGCGTCCTACGCGGCGGAGGGGGAAGGCCCCAAAGATGATTTCGGAAATACCACGATCATGATCTCTAACCTGCAGCACCTAGTCTGGGGCTCTCCCCCTCCGGCCCTGCGGGCCACCTCCCCCGTAGGACGGGGGAGGAATGATCATTCGGCAGCGGCTGTCACGACCGTCGGAGCGGTGGTCTGACGGATGACCAGCACCAGGGCGGCGTTCACGAGGTAGAGGCCAACGGCGATCCAGAAGATGATGCTCGGGACTCCCGACGACATCAGCAAGCCGAACACCGGCGGCGCCAGGAACGAGCCGACATCGAGGCCGGAATAAACGAAGCCGAAAACCTTGCCCGAGGCACCGGGCGGCGTGGCGTTGCGCACGATCATGTCGCGCGACGGATTGGTGATGCCGCCAGCCGCGCCGGCCAAGGCCAGCAGCAGCGGCAGCAGCGCCGGCGTGACGGCCTGCGCTGCGACCGGCACGGTCAATGCACCGGCCGCCAGCAAACCCAGCGTCGCCACACGGTCGTGGCGGCGCACCCTGTCGGCGAAGATCCCGCCCACCAGCACACCGCCCGCCGAGCCGACGATGAACACGATCAGGCAGAGCGCCGCATAGTTTTCGCTGATGCCGAACATGCTGGCCCAGGCCGGCACAGCGAACTGCTGGATACCCACGGTGGTGGCTGAGAGCAGGGCGAAGTAGACGAGACAGAGGAGGATCGCGGGCTGCAGGAAGAGTCCAATCATGGCTGTCGGGCCATGCTGGGTCGCAGCGGTCCGCGCCTTGACCCGGTGGTCGACGAGCTCGGTGCGATGAATCCAGACCAGCACCGACAGGATCAGGCCCGGCAGCGCGCCGATCAGCGCCGCTCCCACCCAGCCGAACATGCTGTCGAGGAAGAACATCACCGGAGCGGCCGCCCAGCCGAGCGAGCCGCCGACACCGTGAATGCTGTAGGCGCGGCCGAGCCGGCCATGATTCACCGACGCGTTCAGGAGCGCGAAGTCCGCAGGATGGAAGACGGCGTTGCCCAGTCCGCCGATCACGGCGATGGCGGCAAAGCCTGCGAAGGAATGCGCCACCGATATCAGGGCGAGTGCACAGCCGATGACAGCAAGGCCGCCGGCCAGGATGGGTCGGGCGCCGAAGCGGTCGACCGCGAAACCCGCCGCCGTCTGGGAGACGCCCGACACGCCGTAGAAGATGGCCATCAACAGGCCGACATCGGTAAAGCTGAGCCCGGTCTCCTGGCGCACGATCAGCAGCATCGTGGCGAAGGCGAGCTGGTAGTAGTGGCTGACGCCGTGGGCGACGCCGATCAGGCTGATGACCCGGACGTCACGATTGAGGGGAGCGCTCGCTGCAGACATCAAAACCTCGTCGGGCCGGCATGATAGTCGATCCACGGGACGGCGGTTTGCGGAATTGCGCCTAGGAGCCATGCGTGCGTGATGACGCACCGGCCGTGCACAAGGTAGTCTCGCCGCCGGCAACAGGGAGAGTGAAATGAAGCGCTGGAAGCACCGCCCGGAAGGTTCGACCTGGGGCGATTGGGGCGATGACGATCAGCTCGGCCGGCTGAATCTCATCACGCCCAAGAAGGTGCTCGAAGGCATCGCCGAAGTGAAGGAAGGCCTTTCGTTCTGCCTCAGCCTTCCGCTCGACCTGCCGGGCGGCAACGTGCTCAACCCGCGACGGCTGCCGCCGGTGCTCTCGCCGACCGGCGACGAGAACGGCTGGCGGTTCAACTTCCACACCAACACGATCAACCCGCTGTTCATGGACGTGGCGAGCGACGACCGCGTGATCCTGACCCTGCAATATTCCACGCAGTGGGACACGCTCGCCCATGTCGGCGGCATGTTCGATGCCGACGGCGACGGCGTGCCCGAGCCGCTCTACTACAACGGCTTCAAGGCCGGCTCCGACGTCGTCGGCCCCCAGCCCGACGCCGGGCGCGATGGCTGCGGCCATTTGAGCTACGCCCACAAGCTCGGCGTCGAGAACATGGCGGCCAAGGCGTTCCAGGGCCGCGCCGTGATGGTCGATCT
>JABCYT010000403.1 GCA_013290035.1 Alphaproteobacteria bacterium | reverse complement strand
CATTGACTACCCCCACTCCTGGCGCGATGTCGGGCAAGCAGGATCGCAAGAGATACTCTACAGTTCAACAATGACACTGGCCAGCGCACGTGCCCCGGAGGCGGATGCATGCCGCCTGTGATCGAGCGATCCTTCATCTCGGTCGCTTCCGGACGCGTCCATCTCGCCGCCGCCGGCGCCGGCCGGCCGGTCCTGCTGCTGCATCAGACGCCGCGTTCGTGGGACGAGTATCGCGAGGTGTTGCCGTTGCTCGGTCGGCACTACCGTGCCATCGCCATGGACTCGATGGGCTTCGGCGACTCCGACCCCTTGCCGGCGGGAACCCTCTCGATCGAAAATCTGGCGATCGCCGCGCACCAAGTCCTGATGGCGCTCGGCCATCGCCGCGCCGTGGTCGTCGGCCACCATACCGGCGCCGCGATCGCGACCGAGATCGCCGCCGCCTATCCCGACTGCGTCGACGGCCTGGTCCTGTCCGCCAGCCCATATGTCGACGCCACACGGCGCGCGGCAGCGCACGGCAAGTCCATCATCGACGATGTCACGCCGCGCGCCGATGGCGGTCATATCGCCGAGCTGTGGGCGATGCGCCAACCGTTCTATCCCGGGGACCGGCCCGATCTTCTCGAGCGTTTCCTGGTCGACGCGCTCAAGGCCGGGCCGCGCGCCGCCGAAGGTCACCGCATGGTCGATCGCTATGAGATGGAAAAGCGCCTGCCGCTGGTGCGCTGCCCGACCCTGGTGATCGCCCCGACCGCCGACCCGCATGCCCATCCGCACGCGCCCAAAGTCGCCGGCGCCATACGCGGCAGCGCCTTGGTCGAGATCGCGAACGGCATGGTGCCGCTGCCCGACCAGATGCCGCAGGAATTCGCCGCCGTGGTTCATCGCTTCCTGACGTCGCTTTCGGCTACGGCCGCCCCGATTGACAGCCAAAAGCTTTAGACCCCTAATAGTTTGGAAATTCCCACAGTTGCGGCATTTGTCGGCAGAGATCCCATGGCTGAGCGATCCTTCGCAAGAGAGGTTCAGGATCTCAAGCTTGGCGACGGGCAGGAATTCCGCGGCGAGGGCATTCTCGCGATCACCAAGGCGCTGCTGCAATCCGGGGTCGGCTACGTCGCCGGCTATCAAGGCGCCCCGATCTCGCATCTCATGGATGTGCTGGGCGACGCCCAGGAAATCCTGGCGGAGCTGGGCGTCCATTTCGAATCGAGCGCGAGCGAGGCCACGGCGGCTGCGACGCTCGCCGCCTCGGTCATGTATCCGATCCGCGGTGCGGTGACCTTCAAATCGCCGGTGGGCACCAACGTTGCCGCCGATGCCCTGGCGAATCTCGCTTCCGGCGGCGTCAAGGGCGGCGCGCTCATCGTGGTCGGCGAGGACTATGGCGAAGGCTCGTCGATCATGCAGGAGCGTTCGCATGCCTTCGCCATGAAATCGCAGATCTGGCTGCTCGATCCCAAGCCTGATCTCGAAAGCATCGTGAAAGCCGTCGAGGACGGCTTCGCGCTCTCCGAAGCCTCCAATACGCCGGTGATGCTCGAAGTGCGCATCCGCGCCTGCCACGTGCAAGGCAGCTTCCGGACCAAAGCGAACCGGCCGCCGCCGTTCAGCCTGCGCCAGGCGCTCGATTCACCGCGGCGCGATACCGACCGCATCGTGCTGCCGCCGGCCTCTTATCTGCACGAGAAGGAGAAGATCGAGAAGCGCTGGCCGGCCGCCATCCAATTCATCAGGGAGCGCCATCTCAACGAGACGGTCCCGGGCGACCTCGACAGGATCGGGATCATTCTCCAGGGCGGCATGTACAATGGCGTGCTGCGCGCGCTGCAGGGGCTCGGCCTCGCCGATATCTGGGGCACCAGCCGGATACCGCTGCATGTCCTCAACGTTACCTATCCGCTGGTTCCGGACGAGCTCGCCGACTTTTGCGCCGGAAAGACGGCGGTGCTGCTGGTCGAGGAAGGTCAGCCCGATTTCATCGAACAGGCACTGCATGGAATCCTGCGACGGGCCGGGCTCGCCACCGAAATCCTGGGCAAGGGCCTGTTCCCGATGGCCGGCGAATACACGGCCAGCGTGATGTCGGACGGGATCGGCGCCTTTGCCCGCCGCTTCGTGCCCGACGTCCTTGCGCCTGCGATCCGGGCCCCCAACACGCCGCCGGTGCTCGACGAGCAGCAGGCGAAGGCGCTCGCCAAGGCGGTCCCGGCGCGGCCGCCCGGCTTTTGCGTCGGCTGTCCGGAGCGCCCGATCTTTGCCGCGATGAAACTGGTCGAGCGCGAGCTCGGCCCGCACCATGTTGCCGCCGATATCGGTTGCCACCTTTTCTCGATCCTGCCGCCCTTCAATATCGGCGCGACCACGATGGGTTATGGGCTTGGTCCGGCATCGGCCTCGGCCTTCAACGTCAAGCAGGGCAAGCGCGCCATTGCCATCATGGGTGACGGCGGGTTTTGGCATAATGGCCTCACGTCCGGCATCGGCAACGCCGTGTTCAACAAGAACGACGGGGTGGTGCTGATCGTCGACAATCACTATTCGGCCGCGACCGGCGGCCAGGATATCCCGTCATCGCGCGCCAACAGCCGATCGCGCTCGACCCATCACGCGATCGCCCAGGCGGTGAGGGGGATCGGCGCCACGTGGGTGCGCCAGATCGACCGCACCTACGACGTTGGCCGATTGCGCGACACCCTGAAGGAGGCGCTCACCACGCCATCCGATGGCCCGAAGATCATCGTCGCGTCCTCGGAATGCATGCTCAACAAGCAGCGGCGGGTGAAGCCCTTGTTCGCCAAGGCGGCCCTGGAGGGCGAGCGCGTGGTGCGTCAGCGCTTCGGCGTCGACGAGGATATCTGCAGCGGCGATCACGCCTGTATCCGGCTGTCGGGTTGTCCCTCCCTGTCGATCAGGCACACCAGCGATCCTCTCAAGGACGATCCGGTGGCGGCGATCGACAATTCCTGCGTTGCCTGCGGCAACTGCGGCGAGGTGGCCGACGCGGCGGTCCTCTGCCCGTCGTTCTATCGCGCCGACATCATCCACAATCCGAACCGGCGCGACCGCGTCCTGGCCTGGCTGCGCACAAGAGCGATCGGCGCCTTGCAGCGCTGGCGGGAGCGGCGTCGGATCGCCTTCGCCTGAGTGCCGCGATGGACACGATGAACGCGAATGCCGGCCCGCCGCGCCTCGACACGCGCCGGCCGCTCGCCATCGCCGTTATGGCGATGGGCGGCCAGGGCGGCGGCGTGCTGGTCGACTGGATCGTCGCGCTGGCTCACGCACAAGGCTATTTCGCCCAATCCACCTCCGTGCCCGGTGTCGCGCAACGGACCGGGGCCACGATCTACTACGTCGAGATCATGGCGGCAGACGGCAGCGGGAGACGGCCCGTGCTGTCCCTGATGCCGGCGCCGGGCGAGATAGACATCGCGATCGGCGCCGAGTTGATGGAGGCGGGCCGCGCCATCCAGCGCGGCCTGGTGTCGCCCGACCGCACGACGCTGATCGCATCGTCGCATCGCGCCTATGCCGTCAGCGAGAAATCGGTGCCCGGCGATGGTGCGGGCGATCCCGCCGAGGTCTACGCCGCCGCCCGTGCAGCGGCCAAGCGGTTCTTCGCCTTCGATATGGCGGCGATCGCCGAGCAAGCGGGCAGCCATATCTCGGCCGCCCTGTTCGGCGCGCTCGCCGGCTCGGGCGCCTTGCCCTTCCCGAGGCACGCCTACGAGGAGACGATTCGCGCCGGCGGCATCGGTGTCGAGGCAAGCCTTCGCGCCTTCGCCCGCGGCTATGATCGGGCGGTCGAAGGTTCATCCGGCAGCCCGCCCACGCCGCCGCGCAGCGGCGCGCAGGCCAAGATCTTTCCCGCGTTGCGGCCGATCGGCCACGCCGGGTTCGACCGCCTGGTCGAACGAGCCCGCTCCCGGCTTCCCGAAGCCGCCCATCCGATGGTCGCGGCGGGTCTTGCGCGCGTGGTCGATTTTCAGGACCCCGCCTATGGCGCGGAATATCTCGATCTGGTCGAGCCTTTTGCCGCTGTCGAAGCGCCGGCTGGCCACGCCGACTACCCGCTGACCCGCGCCGCGGCCAAGCAGATCGCGCGCGCCATGGCCTATGACGATGTGATCCGGGTCGCCGACCTCAAGACGCGTTCACGCCGCGTCGAACGGGTGAGGACCGAGGTTGCGGCCCTGCCCGGCCAGATCGTCCATACGACGGAGTTCATGCATCCGGGCATGGAAGAAGTCTGCGGCACGCTGCCCGCGCCGCTCGGCCTGTGGATCGAAGCGCGCCCGCGCCTCTTCGCTGCGCTGCAACGGGTGGTGAACCGCGGCCGGCGCGTCGACACGGCGACCCTGCGCTGGTTCCTGCCGCTCTATGTCCTGGCCGGCCTGCGTCGCTTCCGCCGCGGCACGCTGCGGCACCGGCGCGAGCAGGCGTCGCGCGATGCCTGGCTCGAACAGGCGCGGGCGGCGGCGCGGCACGACATTGCGCTTGCCATCGAAGTCC
>JABCYT010000402.1 GCA_013290035.1 Alphaproteobacteria bacterium | reverse complement strand
TCAAGAAGTTCAAGCGGCCGGATGGGACGAAACTCTATCTCGGCCTGCTGCATCACGACGACGCGGCCGGCGACAGGAAGCGCATCGATGTTGCAAGGCGGCATGCCGGCGATTTCGGCTTGTCGGCCGAGTGCGGCTGGGGCCGCACCGAACCCGGGCGCCTGCCCGGTCTGTTGAAGGGTCATCGTCTAGCTGCGGAGGCATTGTGATGGTCGAACGTGTTCTGGTGGTGGGGCCGAAGGATTGCATAGCGATGGTCGACGACCTCGCGCCCAAGGGCTTCGAGATCGTGAAGGCCCTGCACAACTCGCCGGAGATGAAGGCAGCGATCCCCGGCACCGACTATTTCGTGGGCTTCGTGCAGCAATACGTCAATCCGCAGCTCTTCAAGGACGCGCCCAGGCTAAGACTGATCCAGATGCTGAGCGCCGGCTACGATCGCGCCGACCTCGAGGCGGCGCGCAAGAGCGGTGTGCCCTTGTGCAACAACGGCGGCGCCAACTCGGTCGCCGTCTCCGAGCATGCCTTGCTGCTGATGCTGGCGGTGTCGCGCCGGCTGATCACCCAGCACAGCAACGTCACCGCCGGGCGCTGGCATGGCAATGCGCCGCCGACCGTCCATCAGGTGCGCGACAAGGTGCTGGGCATCGTCGGCCTGGGCACGATCGGCAAGAAGGTGGCGCGGCTCGCGCAGGCCTTCGGCATGATCGTGCACTACTACGACATCGCCCGGCTCAAGGAGGAGCAGGAGGACGCGCTCGGCGTGCGCTTCCGCCTGCTGCCCGAGATCCTGCGGACCTCCGACATCGTCTCGCTGCACGTGCCGCTCAACGCCTCGACGCAGCACATGATCGGCGCCGCCGAGCTTGCCGCGATGAAGCCGTCGGCCATCATCGTCAACACCTCGCGCGGCCCGGTGATCGACGAGAAGGCGATGACCGCCGCGCTCAGCGCCGGCAAGCTGTTCGGCGCCGGCCTCGACGTCTTCGACGAGGAGCCGACGCCGCCCGACAATCCGCTGCTGAAGCTCGACAACGTGATCCTGACGGCGCATCTCGCCGGCCCGACCTTCGAGAGCAACATCACCCGCCTGCGCAACGGCTTCGACAACGTCCAGAGGGTGGCACGCGGCGAGCCCGCGCTGTGGGTCGTGCCTGAGTTGCTGGAACAGGCGTAGTGAGCAGGCTCTCCCGCCGCAGCCTCATCGCCGGCGGCCTCGCGACGCCTTTTCTTGCCACCTCCGGCTTCAGCCAATCCGAATGGCCCAAGGGCCCGATCCGCTGGATCGTGGCCTTCGCCGCGGGCGGCGCCGCCGACACGGTGGCGCGCAACGTCGGTGCGCGGGTGTCGGCGATCCTGGGCCAGCAGGTCATCATCGACAACCGCACCGGCGGCAATTCGCTGGTAGCGGCCAGCGCCGTGCTGCAGGCGCCGCGCGACGGCCAGACCTTCCTGATCGACGCCGCCAACCAGGTGACCAACCCGTTCCTGATCAAGGACCTGCCGTTCGACTACGCCGCGACCTGGATGCCGGTGACCAAGCTCTCCGACTTCCCGCAAGTCGTGGCGGTGAAACAGGATTTTCCGGCCAGGACGATCCAGGAGTACATCGCCGCCGCCCAAGACAAGCCGGCAACGATCAGCTATGGCACGCCGCCGGCCGCCGGCATGGGTCACATGGCGGGCGAAGAGCTGCAGCGCCGCGCCGGCATCAGGCTGATCCATGTGGGCTACCGCGGCGGCGCCGACGCCGCGCGCGACATCGGCGCGGGCGCCGTCGATTCGGTGATCATCACCACGTCGTCGATCCGACCGCCTCTCGCTGCGGGCCAGGTCCGCGTGCTGGCCGTCACCAGCCTCAAGCGCGCCTCCACTTTCCCCGACGTGCCGACCATCGCCGAGTCGGGCTACCCGGGCTACGACATGAGCGACTGGAACGGGCTGTTCGCGGCCAACGGCACGCCTCTCGAGCTGATCGCCCGCATGCAGGCGGTGTGCGCCGAGGCGATCAGGGATTCCAAGGTCAGGGAGCGGCTCGATCCCGCGGGCGCCGTGCTGGTCGCCGATACGCCCGCTGCGTTCAAGGCCTGGTTGGAAGGCCAGCGCACCCTGCTCGGCACGCTGATCACCGACGCCCACGTCAAGCTGGGCTGACGGGAGCCTGAGCGCGATCGAACGCAGGTGACTGAAGAACAGGCACACTGCCGATTTGTGCGTCGCAGCAATATTCTCGGAATCGCCTTATTCTTTCGCTATGTAAACATAGCGCACTGCAGCAAAATGGTGCCATCGGGAGGACGCCCGCCTGTCTAGCAATTGGCGTGGAGGGATTGATGCCCGATTCCGGTTACGGGACGGACGAACTGCGCGGACCACGCGGCGAGCTTGCTTCGCGCGTGCTGGCCATGCCCACCGACACCAACCCAAAGGGTGACATTTTCGGCGGCTGGATCATGTCGCTGATGGACATGGCGGGAAAGATGTCGGCGACGACCGTCGCCAACGGCCGGGTCGTCACGGTCGCCGTCGACCGCATCGTGTTTCGCGAGCCGGTGAAGGTCGGCGACGTTGTCTGCTGCTACACGCAGACGCTGGGCACGGGGCGTTCCTCGATCACGTTGTCGATCGAAGTCTGGGCCCTCCGCCAGGGCCAGGGCGATCGCGTCAAGGTGACCGACGCCGTCTTCACCTTCGTTGCCGTCGACGATGATGGCCGGCCAAGACAAATCGTCGGAGCAGCCTAGGCGGCCTGCAGCGGTGTCCTGAACGTCTCCTTGAATGTCAGGACGGCGAGGAAGGAAACCGCCGCGGCCGCCATGATCATGAAGGCCGGGCTGTAGTCGTTGGCGGTGCGCGCCACCAGCCACGTCGCGACCAGCGGGCTGAGGCCACCGACGACGCCCAGCGTGACGTTGTAGCCGAGCGCGATCGCCGTGCAGCGCACTTGCCAGGGCGCGGCCTCCACCATGACCACGGGCTGGCAGCCGATGAAGCTGCCGACCGCCAGCACGAAGCCGAGCTGGCCCAGCAAGGCGAGCGCCGGATCGGGATGATGCATCAGCCAGAACAGCGGCCACGCCCCGACCAGGCCCAGCACCGTGGCCCCCAGCATCACCGGCCGGCGGCCGATGCGGTCGGAGAGCCAGCCCATGGCCACCATCAGCGGCAACAGCACGACCATGCTCGCGCTGTTGATCTCGAGCGCCCGCGCCGGCGCCACGCCGTCGGCGAACTGCAGCCAGCTCACGATGTAGACGAACATCAGGTAGAAGCTGACCGCGTTGAAGACCGAGAGCCCGGCAAGCCGCAGCAGCAACGGCCCGTGATGGCGCAGCGTATCGAGCAGCGGCGAGTGGTCGGGCCTCTTGGCGCTCGCCTCCTCCTGGATGCCGCGCCGCAGCGCGAAGCCCGCGAGACCCACGACCAGGCCGATCAGGAAGGGGATGCGCCAGCCCCAGGCTTCCAGCATTTCGGCGGGCATCGCGGCGGCCAGCACGGCGCCGGTTGCCGACCCCGCCAGGATGCCGCCGACCGCGCCGCAGCCCGCCATGGCGCCGATGAGGCCGCGCTGGTCGGGCCGCGCATGCTCGACCACGAAGACGATGGAGGTGGTGTATTCGCCGCCGACCGACAGGCCCTGGATCATGCGCAGCAGCGTGAGCAGGATCGGCGCCGCCACGCCCAGCGTCTGGTAGCCCGGCAGGACGCCCACCAGGAATGTCGGTATGGCCATCGCCGCCACCGAGACGGTGAGTGCGGCGCGCCGGCCGAAGCGGTCGCCGATATAGCCGATCAGCGCGCCGCCCACCGGCCGCATCAGGAAGCCCACGGCGAAGATGCCGAAGGCTGCCAGCACCTGGGCCACCTTGTCCTCCTGCGGAAAGAAGGCGCGGCCGATGGCGGCGGCGAAGTAGCCGTAGACGGCGAAGTCGTACCATTCGAGTACGTTGCCGATGGCACCGGCCGCGATGACCTTGCGTGTGTTGCCGACGGCCATGGAAGCTTCCCCCAAAACCCTCAATCAGGATCGCGGCGGGCGGCGTCGGGATCAAGCGGGTCGCGCAGCATCGTGGGCTCGTCCATCCCGACCGGCGAAGAAACCGTGGTCGACGGCGCGCGCGGCGGGTGACCGGCCAGCCGCAGGCTGCGCTCCAGCAGGACCTCGTAGATCGGCCGGCCGTGCAGCCACTCGGCGACGACATGGGCCGTCACGCAGGTGACGATCACCGGCAGGATCAGCTCGTAGCCGCCGGTCAGCTCGACCACCAGCACGACGCCGACCAGCGGCGCGCGAATGGTGGCCGAGAACAGCCCGCCCATGGCGGCGACGGCGAAGGCGGCGCCGACCAGCGGCGGCACGGGCAGCGCCGCCGCCGTCAGCAGCATCTCGATCAGTCTGCCGGCGATCAGGCCAACCATGGTGGCGAAGGCCAGCAGGGGCGAGAAGATGCCGGCCGGGACGCCCACCGGATAGCTCGCCATCGTGCCGACGAAGCGCACGATAGCGATCAGCAGCAGGGTCAGGAT
>JABCYT010000401.1 GCA_013290035.1 Alphaproteobacteria bacterium | reverse complement strand
GCCTCGACCTCTATAAGCAGCACTGCGACCTCGATCTCACCAAGATCTTCCCCGGGCCCGGCGTCGCGCGCGACCCGGCGCTGGTCGATAGCTGGAATTGGGATCTTTACCTGAAGACCGCCGAGCAGCTTTCCAAGGCCGGTTTCCCTGTCGGATGCACCATGGGCCAGACCAGCGACGCCATCGACATGGTGGGCGCGGTGTTCCACTCCTATGGCTCGGTCTTCGTCGACGAGAAGGACAACATCAAAGTCGACTCTGCGGAGACGCGCCAGGCGCTCGAGTTCCTGGTGAAGCTGATGCAGTGGAATGCGGCTGATACTTACGCCTGGGACGACGCCGGCAACAATCGCTGGCTGATCTCCGGCAAGGGCTCCAGCATCTTCAATCCGCCGAGCGCCTGGGCGGTCGCCAAGCGCGACAACATCAAGGTCGCCGAGCAGTGCTGGACACATGACGCGCCGCGCGGCCCCAAGGGTCGCTTCGTGCCCTATCTGCCGTTCTTCTACGGCGTGTGGAGCTTCGGCAGCAACAAGACGGCTGCGAAGGAGCTCGTGCACCACGTCGTGGACAAGCCGCAGGCCAAGCGGCTGGTCGCCGCCTCGGTCGGCTACGACCTGCCGGCCTTCAAGAGCTATTACGATTTCGACACTTGGGAGAAGGTCGAGCCGCCGCTGGGCACGGTCTACAACTACCCGCCGCGCGGCGACGAGCAGAGCAAAATGACCGGCGCGCCGGCGCGGCCGGACGTGGCCGCCCAGATCTACAATCAGTCGATCCACACCGTCATGGTCGCCAAGGTCGCGCAAGGCAAAGAGAAGATCGACGACGTCATCAAGTGGGCGACGAAGGAGTGCGAAGGGTATCTGCGCACCTGAGCCGGCCGGCACGTTGAGCGACGTTTACGGAACCGATGCGGCGCCAGATGCATAGGCACTCGAGCGTCGCATCGCACGCCGTCGTACAATCGGGAGCGCAGACGCCATGGTAGACACCACACCCCGTGGGCTCGCGGCAGCTGCCGCAACGATGAACCGCGCTCCCACGCGCCGGAGCGGCGGAGCCAGTCTCCGCGTCCTCGCACGCCGGCGATCGACCACGGCATTTCTCTTCGCCCTGCCGCTTCTCGCGGTGGTCGGCGGGCTCATCGTCTATCCCGGCTTCTACGCGATCTACCTCTCGATGCTGAACAAGGCGCAGACCAAGTTCATCTGGTTCGGCAACTACACCTTCCTGTTCACCCGCGACAGTTTTTGGATGGTGGTCCAGCAGTCGGTGCTGTTCGCGGTCACCGCCGTGTTCTTCAAGGCGCTGATCGGCGTCATCACCGCCCACCTCGTCAACAACTTGCCCGCCAAAGGCCAGCGCAAATGGCGCGGCATGCTGCTGGTGCCCTGGGTCATCCCGCTCTCGCTCAGCACCTTGGGCTGGTGGTGGATGTTCGATCCCACCTACAGCGCCTTCAATTGGGCCTTCGCCCAGATCGGTGGACCACACATCCACTGGCTCAGCGAGCCCGCTTGGGCGCGCTTCTGCACGATCCTGGTGAACGTATGGTACGGCTCGCCGTTCTTCTTGATCATGTACCTGGCGGCGCTCAAGTCGGTGCCGGGTGAGCTTTACGAAGCAGCGTCGATCGACGGCGCCAGCGCTTGGCAGAAGCTCATCCATGTCACGCTGCCGATGATGCGCAACATCATCTCGATCACCGTACTGTTCTCATTGATCGTCACCTTCGCCAACTACGACGTCGTTCGCGTGCTGACCGCGGGCGGCCCGCGCGACACCACGCACGTCTTCGCCACCTGGGCGTTCCTGCTCGGCATCCAGTCCGGCGATATTCCGTTGGGCGCCTCGGTATCGCTGTTCATGCTACCGATCTTGGCGATCTCCGCGGTCTTCATCCTGCGCGGCGTGCGCCGGCGCGGGAGAGAAATCTGATGACCGCAGCGGCAATCGGCGCCGACGCTCCGCGGCGCGTCGTCGGCGGCAGCATCAGGCGCAGCCGGCGCTGGGCGCTGATCACGTCTTATTTCTTCCTGATTCTGTTTGCGATCTTCTTCCTGGTGCCGCCCTACTATCAGCTCGCCACCGCGACCAAGACCAGCGAGCAGATCTCCAATCAGGATACCAATCCCTGGCTGCCCGCGATGAGCGCCGGCCAAGAGGGACTTAATCCCGGCGGGGCGAACGCCGGCAAGGCCAACCTAGCCAAGATCAAGAAGGACTCATGGCTGCCGGCGGCGGTTCAGGGCTTCATGGCCAATATCAGCCAGCTCATGAACGACACGGACTTCCCGATCTATTTCAGGAACACCGCGATCGTGACGGTGTGCGTCGTCATCATCACGATGGTGATCGCGGTGCCCGCGGCGTTCTCGCTGGGCCGCATGAAGTTCTGGGGCTCTGGAGTCCTCGCGACCGGCGTGTTTCTGACATATCTGGTGCCGGATTCCCTGCTGTTCATCCCGCTGTTCAAGGTCGTGGGCGGCCTCGGGCTTCTGGACTCCTACTGGGGCCTGGTCTTGGTCTACCCCACGCTGACGGTGCCGTTCTGCACCTGGATCATGATCGGCTACTTCCAGAGCATCCCCAAGGAGCTCGACGAGGCCGCGCTGATCGACGGCGCCAACCACATCCAGATGCTGTTCCGCATCTTCATCCCAGTTGCGCTGCCGGGGCTGATCGCCGCGACCATCTTCGCCTTCACGGTATCCTGGGCCGCCTTCGTCTATCCCATGGCCTTCATCTACAGCTCGGATCAGCTCGTCCTGACCGCCGGCACCATTACGAGCTTGGTGAAGGCGGACGTCTACCAGTGGGGCATGATCATGACGGCGGCGCTCCTGGCAGCAGCACCGCCGCTGGTGATCTATGCGTTCCTCATGGACTACTACATCGCCGGCCTTACGGCAGGCGCAACAAAGGGTTGAATTCGGGGAGACTGCACGTCATGGCTAACGTTGCGCTGCGCAAGGTCGTCAAGAAATACGACCGCACCGAGGCGGTTCGCGGCATCGATCTCGACATCGCGGACAAGGAATTCATCGTGCTGGTGGGGCCATCGGGCTGCGGCAAGAGCACCACGCTCCGGATGATCGCGGGACTGGAGGAAGTGACCGACGGGGAGATCCTGATCGGAGGCGATCTCGTCAACGACGTGCCGCCCAAGGATCGGGACATCGCCATGGTGTTCCAGAATTATGCGCTCTACCCGCACATGACCGTCTACGAGAACATGTCTTTCGGGCTGCGGCTCAAGAAGTTCCCGAAGGCCGAGATCAAGTCCAGGGTCGACCACGCCGCGGGCATCCTCGGCATTACCGAGCTCCTGGAACGGCGGCCGCGGCAGCTCTCGGGCGGTCAACGCCAACGCGTCGCCATGGGCCGCGCCATCGTGCGCAACCCCAGGGTGTTCCTGTTCGACGAGCCGCTGTCCAATCTCGATGCCAAGTTGCGCGTGCAAATGCGTACCGAGATCAAGAAAGTGCATCAGACCGTAAAAACCACCACGGTCTACGTGACACACGACCAGATCGAGGCGATGACGCTCGCCGACCGGGTCGTGGTGATGAATGCCGGCACCATCGAGCAGCTGGGCACGCCGCACGACCTCTATCATACGCCCCGCACCAAGTTCGTCGCCGGCTTCATCGGCTCCCCCGCCATGAACTTCGTCAATTGCAAGCTGGTCGAGGCGGCGGGCGGCGGATTGAGCACGCGGCTCGGCAATGGCCTCACCTTCAAGGTGCCGCCGGACCGTACTCAGCGCTACAAGTCTCATGTCGGGCGCGAGCTGCTGTTCGGCCTCAGGCCCGAGCACATCACCGAGCCCCGCGGCGACCTGCGTCCGGATTGCCAGGAATTCGACGTGACCCTCGACGTGGTGGAGCCGATGGGCATGGAGACCATGGTTTATTTCATGGTCGAGGACACCGAGGTCTGTGGCCGGGTCAATCCGGCTTCGGCCGGGGCGCCTGGACAGCCGATGCGGCTGGTAGCCGAGCTCGGCAACATGCACCTGATCGATCCGCAGACGGAAGCGGTGATCTGACCGGCGGCCTCGCGCCCTAGCGAGAGTTCGGCATGCTGATCAAGGCAGACGCTCTCGAGCGCCTGGTCGCGGTGATTTTCGTCGCCGAGGGATGCTCCGAGGCCGAGGCCGCCGCCATCGGCCGGCATCTCGTGAGTTCCAATCTTGCGGGCCACGACAGCCACGGCGTCATCCGTGTACCCCGCTATGTCACGGGTCTGCGCGAGGGCCGGGTCGTCAAAGGCCAGACGCTCGCCGTGGTGACCGAGACGGACGCCATGGCGGTAGTGGACGGCGGCTACGGCTTCGGCCAGTGGATCGGCGAGCAGGCGGTGGCATTCGGGGTCGCCAAGGCAAAGAAGAGCGGCACGGCGATCGTGGCACTCCGGAACTCCGGCCATCTCGGCCGCATCGGCGGCTGGGCGGAGATTGCCGCCGATGCGGGCTTCGTCTCCGTGCATTTCGTGAACGTGGCCGGCAGCCTGCTGGTGGCGCCGTTCGGCGGCGTC
>JABCYT010000400.1 GCA_013290035.1 Alphaproteobacteria bacterium | reverse complement strand
CTCGAGGTTTCTGCAGTTGCGCAGCCTCGCGGCGATGGTTACGGGCCGGCCGATTTGCGTTACCTTCGGGCAGGGAGGAGGCATCGACCGGCAATGAGCGACAGTGGAAAACCGATACCGCTGCCGACGGCGGGCGTTCATCGCCGCCGGCGCATCCCGCTGGTCTGGATCATTCCGCTGCTCACCGCCCTGATTGCGGCGTGGCTGGCTTGGGACACTTTCTCCAAGCGCGGGCCCACCATCGTCATCTCCTTCGAGACTGCCGCCGGGCTCACCGCCGGCCAGTCCCAGCTCAAGTACAAGAACGTGGTAATGGGCACGGTGAAGAGCATCGGCATTTCGCCGGACTTCTCCCATGTGCTGGTGACCGTGGAGACGGTGCGCGAGGCCGAGCCGTTCCTGAACGACAAGACGATCTTCTGGGTGGTCAAGCCGGAGCTCTTCGCCGGCAATATCACCGGTCTGGAGACGCTCTTGTCGGGTTCCTACATCGGCATGCGCCCGTCGACCGAGAAGGGCGTGCCGCGGCATCATTTCATCGGCGAACAGGACCCGCCGGTCCTGCAGGCTTGGGCCAAGGGCACGACCTTCAAGCTGCAAAGCAAGCGGCTGGGTTCGATCAGCCTGGGCTCGCCGGTCTTCTTTCGCGATCTCGACGTCGGCACCGTGTTGGGCTGGGAGCTGGGTGATCTGGCGAACAACGTCACGATCCACGCCTTCGTGCGCGCGCCCTACGATCAATACGTCCACGACGACACGTCGTTTTGGAACGCCTCCGGCCTGTCGATAAAGCTCACGGGCGGTGGCATCTCCGTTGAGATGGAATCGCTTCGTGCCCTGCTGCTGGGCGGCATCGCTTTCGACACGCCGTCCGACAGCACGCAGCCGGTCGCCCAGGCTGACCACAAGTTCCCGCTCTATGCCAGCCTCGAGTTGGCGAGGTCGGCGGGGTTCGGCCACCAGCTCCAGCTCCTGTCGTACTTCCCGGGCTCCGTCGCCGGACTGGAAGTCGGCGCCGACGTGACCTTGAACGGGCTCAAGATCGGCGAGGTGACCGACGTCAGCCTAGTCTACGATCCGCGGAAGGATCGCATCGTGGTGCCGGTGCACTACCGCGTCGAGGCCGGTCGCATCAGCAATATCGCCGTCGCCCAAGGTCTCGCCCCGGGGACGTTGGCCGCCGAGATGGTCAAGCGCGGCATGCGGGCCACCCTGCAGTCGCCGAGCCTGATCACCGGCGGAAAAATCATCGCCCTGGAGCGCATTGCCGATGCGCCGCCGGCGGAGCTCGAGCGCGACGGCGATGTCTTCGTCGTTCCCACCTCGGAAACCGGCGGCTTCGACAGCATCGCCCGCTCGGCCAACGAGCTTTTGTCGAAGATCAACCGCATCGACTTCGACCGCATGGGTAAGAGCCTTACGAGCGCGGCGGCCGGACTCGACGAGACGATCAACGGTCCACAGCTCAAGAAGACCCTGGCGGCTCTCGAGAAGGCGATGATCGACGTGCAGGACATCGCCAAGAAGCTCGACACCGATGCCTCGCCGGCGCTGAAGCGGTTGCCCGAGATCGCGGCTCAGCTGCAGGGCGCTTTGGCGCAGGCCAATCGCCTGTTCGGCTCGCTCAACACGGGTTATGGCGACGATTCGCGCTTCCTCCGCGACCTCGACCGGCTCTTGCCGCAGATTACCGACGCGGCGCGCTCGGTCCGCGCGCTGACCGACCTGCTGTCGCGCCATCCCGAGGCGCTGATCCAGGGCCGCACCAACACCGGCAAGGAGTGACCAGGATGGCTCTGGGGCGTCGCCGTTTCGCAGGCCTTGCCTTACCGGTTCTCGCTGCGGCGTGCTCTTCGCCGGATCCGGTCTACTACACGGTGGCGACCCGTCCGGGGCCTGTCCTGCCGGCCGGTCCTAAGGTCGTCATGCTGAAGGACATCAGCCTGGTGAGCTCTCTCGACCGCCGCGAGATCGTGCGTTCGTCGGAAGGCTACAAGCTCGACGTCAGGTCGAACGACTGGTGGGGCCAGCCGCTGGGCGGGATGCTGGGCAACACGCTGGTCATCGAGCTCTCGCAGCGCCTGCCCGGCAGCACGATCTATGCGGAGAGCGGCGCCATCTCCGCGGATCCCAACGCCGTCGTCGGCATCAATCTGCAGCGTCTCGATGCCGACAGCACCGGCATGCTCGTCCTGCTCGCCCAGGTCGCCATCGAATTCAACCGGCCGCAGCGCATGGTGTCGCGCACCTTCACGATCACCAAGCCGTTGCCGGCACCGGGCACGCCCGGCCTCGTGGCAGCGATCAGCGACGCCTTGGGTGAACTCGCCGACGGCATCGCCGCGATGCTACAGCCGTGACAGGCCCGTCGTTCGCGCTTCCTGCCATGACCAAGCCGCAGCTTCGCGAATGCCCAGGCTGCGGGCTGTTCCAGATCGTGCCGGCGCTCGCGCCCGACATGCGTTCCAACTGTACGCGTTGCGGCACCGTGTTGCGGTTCACCCGCGCCGACCCGATGAACCGTCACCTGGCGCTCACCTTCGCCGCGCTGGTGCTGTTCGCCGTGCTGTGGCTCGCCATGCTGATGAAGGTCTCGACCGCCGGCATCGTGCATGAGACCACGCTGGAATCGGGCCCGATCGAGCTGGTCAATCGCGGCCTGTGGCCACTGGCGCTGGCCGTCGCCTTCACCACGGCGATCGCGCCGGTCATCAAGTTCGCCGGCACGATCTACGTCCTGATCGGCCTCAAGATGAGCTGGCTGCCGCCCAACCTGCGCGGCGTATTCCTGGTGGCGCGCCGCGTGGGCACCTGGGCGATGCTGGAGGTGCTGCTGCTGGGCGTGTTCGTGGCCTACACCAAGCTCGGCGACCTGGTCACCATCGAACTCGGCCCCGCCGTTTATGCGCTCGGCCTGCTCACCATCGTCATCGTCTGGGCCGAAACCGCATTCGATCCCCAAGCCGTGTGGGAGGAGATCGAGCGGCGCGGCCAGACGCACGCGCCGATGCCCGACGTGGCGCCGCTCGACTTTCGGCCCGACGCGGCCGGGTGCGAGGGCTGCGGCCTGGTGTGCGTGCCCGCCGAGGGCGACGGCAGGTGCCCGCGCTGCGGCTCGGCCGTGCACGAGCGCAAGCCTGCCAGCATCGTGCGGACCTGGGCCTTCGTGATCGCCGCCGCGATCCTCTACATCCCGGCCAACGTCTACCCGGTGCTCACCGTGATCCAGCTCGGCGCCGGCGAGCCCAGCACCATCTTGGGCGGCGTCGAGGAACTGCTGGCCTCGCAGCTCTATCCGCTGGCGCTGCTGGTGTTCTTCGCCAGCATCCTGGTGCCGCTGTTCAAGCTGATCGGGCTCAGCGCCATGTTACTGACCACCCAGTTCGCGGGCCCCGACTCGGGCGCTGCCATGCTGCTGCGCGAGCGGACGGGGCTCTATCACATTGTGGCCTGGATCGGCCGCTGGTCGATGGTCGACATCTTCATGGAATCGCTGCTGGGCGCACTGGTCCAGTTCGGGAGAGCAGTCACCATCGAGCCCGGCATCGGCGCCGTCGCCTTCTGCGCCGTCGTGTTCATCACCATCTTCGCCGCCGAGGCCTTCGACCCACGCCTGATGTGGGACGCCGCGGCCCGCAACGCCCACCGCCCGCTGCCCTCCGGTCGCGCCTATCCCGGCATCGCGGCGCCCGCCCTCAGTTGAGGGCGAAGGCGAAACCCAGCTTGATCGTGTGGAACTCGTTGAGGCTCCCGGTCGGCTGCACCTCCGTGAGCTCGTATCCGGCCGATATCTTGGCGCCGCGACCGATATCGAGGACGAGCCCGCCATAGAACTTGTTCCTGTCGTAACCGGCGGTACGGCCCGTGCCGTCGGTCTTGAGGTTGAAGTAGACCTCGTCCGACACCAGGATCGACCACGGCGAATCGCCGATCGGGTGCTGCGCGCTCAGCCGATAGCGCGTGCGGATCAGAAGCGCGCCGTCGGTGTCGAAGAACAGCTCCTCCGTGCGCAGGCGGTTGGCCAACGAGAGGTGGCCGAAGTCCATGCCGAAGGCGACGTCCTGGAAGGGGCCGCGCGTGGCAACAAGCTGTGTCGTGAACGGCTGGTACTGGACATAGCCCCCGACAACGGCCCAGTGGGGCGTGATCGCATATACCACGCCCGGGCGGAGCTCCAGCCTGCGCGCGCGGTCGATGTCGTGGTCGAGAACCAGCTGGGAGTCCAACCTCAGTCGCCACGGCGGGCTCAGCCTGTACTCGAAACCGAGTTCCGTCGCGAGTCGAAGGTCGTCGTTTGGCGTCTGTGGCGGGGTCGGTTGCTTGGCCTGTTTCGGCTGTTTCTCTTGGGCGGCGGCGGGCGCGATGGCGATCGTCGCGGCGGCCAGGGTCGATAGCACAGCCAATGCCAGAAGACGCGCCGGCGCCCGGCCGGCCACCTTCGTGAACGCGGACATGTAACGGTCTGTACTCTCAATCGTCACAATCAGGAAGGATCGGCGGCGTTTCGGCCTTCTCAGTGCAGATGCAACGGCGGCTTCGTGCTTG
>JABCYT010000399.1 GCA_013290035.1 Alphaproteobacteria bacterium | reverse complement strand
CACCTCCCATCCCCGCCGATCGGCCAACGCCGCGGCGGGCGGCGCCAACGCGCGGGGTGGTACGGGCCGGGGCGGTCCGCCAGCCGGCGCCGCGCCGTAACCTGGCGTCGCGCCCGCGGCCTCGTCGCGCGGCCAGCGCATGAAGGCGAACACCCACAGCAGCACCAGCGGCACGATCGAGCCCACGCCGGTCAGCGTCAGCAGGATCGCGCCCAGCCCCGCCCAGCCCGGCAGGCCGGTCTTCTCCACGATGCGCCACGCCATCCAGGCCGCCAGGATGGTGGCGACCAGCGCGAAGGCGCTGGTCAATCCGAAGAAGCCCATGAGAGCTGCGATCTCCACGCCCATGCTAGCGTCCCGGCGGCGACGCTTCGCCGTTCGGCCAGTCGCTGAAGGCCAGCACCGCCATGACGATGAACGAGCCGATCACCGGCACGAGATGGAACAGCGACAGCGCGCCGGAGAAGCCTGCCCGAGTGCAGATGCGCCAGGTCGGGATGATCAGGACCAGAGCCATCAGCAGATGCACGATCGCCAGGCCGAGCAGGGCCAGCGTGCCGAGACCCAGGATCCAGGCGACGACGTAGGTCATCGGCTAGACCAGGGCCAGCACTTCGATCTCGACCAGCACGTCGCGTGGCAGGCGCGCCACCTCGACCGTCGAGCGCGCCGGCGGGTTGCTGCCGAAATATTCCGGCCGGCCGTAGACCTCGTTCATGGCGACGAAGCTGTCCATGCTCTTCAGGAACACCGTGGTCTTGACGGCGCGGTCGAGGTCGCTGCCGGCCGCCTTCAGGACGGCCCGCAGGTTCTTCAGCACCTGATGCGTCTGCTCGGCGATGCCGCCCGCGACGAGGTCTCCGGTCGCCGGATCGAGCGGGATCTGGCCGGCGCAGAACACCATGCCGTTGGCCACGATCGCCTGCGAATAGGGACCGAGCGCCTTGGGCGCGGCGTCCGTCTGGACGGCTTTCTTGTTGCTGGCTGCCACTGTTTGTCTCTCCACGGCCATGGGCATGTTCGCGAGGCAGGACGCTAACACAGGCCGGTTTGCTTGACAGGTGACCCGCCAACCATTATCCGCGCGATCCTCAGGGCCTTTTTCCGGTTGCCCTGGTTCGGTTGATGGGGGGCTGTAGCTCAGCTGGGAGAGCGCCTCGTTCGCAATGAGGAGGTCAGGGGTTCGATCCCCCTCAGCTCCACCAACCGGACTGTTGTCATCCTGGGCGCAACAGGGGACCTTGGGGTCCCATGCCCGTTCGCAAACGCCATCCGACGCCTGCCGATCTCGGCCTGACGCCCGAGGAGGGTCGCGTGCTCGGCGCGCTCACCACGCCGCAGCACATCCAGGAATTCGTGGTCGGCCTGCACGCCAATTTCGAGGAGGACGGCGACACGCTGCGCTCGGTGCGCGGCGTGCTGCGCCACCGCCGCGCCCATTGCATCGAAGCCGCCTTCGTCGCCGCCTGCGCCCTTTGGCTGCAGGGCGAACCGCCGCTGATCATGGATCTGACCGCCAAGGGCGACTCCGACCATGTCATTGCCATCTTTCGCCGCCATGGCTGCTGGGGCGCCATCTCCAAAAGCAACCATGTCTGGCTGCGCTGGCGCGACCCGGTCTATCGAAGCCTGCGCGAACTGGCGATGTCGTACTTCCACGAATACACCAACAAGCATCGCAAGACGTTGCGAACCTATTCCCGGCCGGTCGACCTCGACCGCTTTCCGATCGGCCTGTGGATCACCAACGAGGAGGATTGCTGGGATGTCGGCGCCGCCCTCGACGACGTGCGCCACTACCGGCTGATCACGCCGGCGCAGGCGCGCCGGCTAATGCCGCGCGATGCAACCGAACTTCGCGCCGACGACCTGGTGCAATACGAAAGCCGCGACCGCAAGCGCGCTCGCCGATACTGAGAGATCCATGATGAAAGTTCTGCTCGCGTTCCTGCTCGCCTCGCTGCTGGGCGCGGGACCCGCCACCGCGTCGCAGATCCCGCCCGAATGGCAGGCCGCCGCGCTGACCGTGATCGGCGAGCTGGAGCGCGACACGCCGCAAGCGGCCAAGCCCTGGGAGCGCGAACTCACCGATGGCTGGAACCTGGCGCGCGCCTGGCGCCGCTACAACAACCGCAATAGCGAGATCATCCTGGCGGAATATCTCACCTTCGTGGCGGTGTGCCGCCAGGGCTGTGCCGGCCACACGATCGAGGGTCAGGATTATCGAACGGTGGCCGAAGAGATGAAGGCGCTGCGCGTCGAGCACGGCGGACCCTACGTGCTGGCCGCCAATGCGCACAGCTGGCTGGCGAACCTTCCCGATCCGACGGGCGCCGCCCGCAAGAATGCCGTGCTGTGGGGCAAGGACCTCGACGCGGCCGCGGCCGACTTCGCCACCGGCAACCTCTATGCGCTGGCCTGGCTGCTGGCCCGCGCCCAGCCGACGGCCGCCGAGCAGGCCGCCACCTTCGCGCGCTTCGCGCTTTTCGTGCAGGGCAGGGCCTGGATCGGCGCGCGCTGCCTCGACATTTCCAAGGTCGCCATGGTCCTCGGCGCCCCGCCGCGCATCGAGGTTTGCCGCTAGCCGGATTTGCAAATCGCCGGCGGGAGGCCGATCATCGCGACATGCCCTACGATACGATCGAGGTTCGCAAGGTCACCCCGGCCATCGGCGCGGAAATCTCCGGCGTCGATCTCGCCGGTCCGCTGTCCAACCGCCAGGTGAGCGAGCTGCACGATGCGCTGATGGCGCATCAGGTGATCTTCTTCCGCGACCAGCAGATGAGCGTCGACCAGCACAAGGCGTTCGGCCGCCTGTTCGGCGAGCTTTTGATCCATCCCGCGGCCCGCGCCGAGGTCGAAGGCCATCCCGAGATCCGCGTCGTTCACGCCGACGCCAAGACCGAGGTGGCGACCGGCGAAGTCTGGCACTCCGACATGTCGTGCGAGCCCGAGCCGCCGATGGGGTCGATCCTCTATCTGCACCAGACGCCGCCGGTCGGCGGCGACACGGCGTTCGCCAACATGTATCTCGCCTACGAGACGCTGTCGGAACCGATCAAGCGGCTGGTCGAGGGATTGAGCGCGTTCCACACCAGCGCCCACGTCTATTCGCGCGGCGCCTATGAGCGCAGCGACAAGAAGTTCCCCGAGGCGGTGCATCCCATCGTGCGCCGCCATCCGGTGACGGACCGGAAATGCCTGTTCATCAACCGCGGCTTCACCAAGCGCATCGAAGGGCTCAAAAAGCACGAGAGCGATGCGCTGCTCGAGATGCTGGTGCGCCACGCCGAGACGCCGGAGTTCCAGTGCCGCTTCCGTTGGGACAGGCACTCCGTCGCCTTCTGGGACAATCGCTGCGCGATGCACCGCGCCACGTTCGACTATCACCCGCACGTGCGGCACGGTCATCGGGTGACGATCAAGGGCGATAAGCCGTTCTGACGTACGATGGTCGTTCCAGCAAGATTGTCATCCCGAGCGCAGCGAGGGACCTTTCTGTTGCTCTAAAGGTCCCTCGGGCTTCGCCCTCGGGATGACAGATGCGCCTACTCGGCCGCGATCGCGTCCTTCACGAACTTCTTGGCGTCGAAATCCTCGGCGACCTTGAGGTCGTTGCCCAGGAGCTTCTCGACGTCGATCTTGGCGTATTCCATCACGCCCATGTCGCCCAGCGCCTTCTGCACCTTGGGCCCGAACAGGCCGATCTCCTTGAGGATCGGCACGACGCGGGTGAACAGGCGCGTGCGGAACGACTGCATGGCGCCCGAATTGTAGGCGTGCTCCATGAGCTTATCGACCGGCAGGCCCGACCGCGTCCAGACCTCGGCCTGGTTGAAGCGGTCGCGCATGAAATAGAGCGCGTCGACCGTGAACTCCTCGCGCTCGGCACGCTCGGCGTCGGAGAGCTGCGGATAGTATTCGCGCAGCGCCATGCGGCCGAAGGTGACGTGGCGCGCCTCGTCTTGCATGACGTAGGCGTTCACCGAGGCGGCCAGGTTGTTCTTGGCGCTGTCGCGGATACGCTGGAAGGCGGCCAACGCCAGGCCTTCGATCAGCACCTGCATGCCGAGATAGGTCATGTCCCAGCGGCGGTCGGACAGCGTCTGCTCGAGCAGGTTCTTCAGCGACTCGGTGATGGGATAAGCCGCCTTGAACTTCTCGTGGATCAGCCGCTTGTAGGTCTCGACGTGGCGGGCTTCGTCCATGACCTGGGTGGCGGCATAGAACTTGGCGTTCATGTCCGGCACGGTGTTGACGATCTTGGCGGTGGCGATCAGCGCGCCCTGCTCGCCGTGCATGAACTGGCAGATCGAATGGCACTGCAGGTTGAAGCGCAGCCAGTCGCGCTCCTTCTCGGTCATCTTTTCCCAGAACGGCGAACCGTAGATCGGGATGCTCTCGTCGGACATGCCCATCGGGTTGCCTTCGAACAGCTCCTGGCTCCAGTCGAGCCGGGTGCTGGTGTCCCACTGCTGCTGCTTGCCCTTCTCGTAGAGATTCAGCAGGTCGGACGAACCGGCGTCATATTCCCAATTGAAGGCGATT
>JABCYT010000398.1 GCA_013290035.1 Alphaproteobacteria bacterium | reverse complement strand
ATGCTCCTCGGCCAGCTCAAGCAGCGGCGACTCGCAGCGGCTCCACTGAGCGGTAACGCCAGAACGCTCGAATGTAACATCAAACCCGCAGTCGGGCTGAGCGGTCGGCCCACCAACAGCCTGCTTGACCGTTGCTGGACCGAAGGCCTCCGTGTGCACGCGGTCAGTCGGAACGCCCCACGCCTGGAGGTCCCGCGTTACGGAATCCATCATTGCCGGAGGCCCGCAGACGTAGAAATCGTAGGCCTTCGACGGCAGCAGCCGCTTCATGGCGTCGAGGTCTATGTGGCCGACTTGGACATCGGGACCGTCCATCGCCCGTGCCGGCCGAGAATAGAACACGTGCAGGTGAACATTGGCGTGCGTGCGGGCAAGGGTCTCCAGTTGCGTCCGCATGATGTAGTCGCCGTCATCGCGAACACCGTAGAGAAGCCATGCCTCGCGGGGCGCCCCCGCGGCGGCGATGGCGATCAGCATGTCGAGAAGCGGCGTGATGCCGATGCCCCCACCGATCAACACGACCGGCTGGTCCTGTTGCTTCACGTCGATCGTGAAAATGCCGGCCGGCGCTTTCGCCTCGATCCTGTCGCCGACTGCGAGCTGGTCATGGAAGTGGGTCGATGCGAGTCCAGCCTTGACCTGCGGCTCTCCCGTACGGGAGCCGATCCGCCTGATCGTGAGGCGGTAGTGGTCGGACCGGGCAGTGTCCGACAGCGAATAGGATCGTACGACAGGGCGCTCGACGCCTGGAACCGCCAATCGAACAGTCAGGAACTGGCCCGGGAGATACGGCGGCAATGGTTGTCCGTCCTCCGGCACGAGGTGAAACGAGGAGACGTCTTCGCTCTCGCGAAGCTTCGTCCGCAGGATGAAGGGACGGAAGCCTGTCCAGGCCGGACGCTGGGCGGCAGGCTGGCGCACGGGCGCGCCAATCCGCTGGATCCGCTCCTTGAAGAAATCTCGCCAGTCGTCGGCGAGTGCCGCGACACGGACCATGCGCTGCAGCCCCTCGAGATCGTCTTTGTCGCGGGCATAGAGGCGGGTGATCTCCGAGACAGCCAGGGAGTCCTTGGCTCTCTCTATCAGAAGCACCTCGTCTCCTGCTGCAATTTCGCCTTCGACGACCACCCTGAAATAGAACCCGAGGCGGCCGCTCGCGAGAAATCGCTTCACCATATCGTCGCGACCAAATCTCAGCCCAAGCTTGAAGCATGGCAATCGCGGCTGGGTCACCGCGACCTCCGCCGAGCCGATCCGAAAGCGGTCGCCGATCTGCAGGGCCTCCTCAGCCAGCCCCTCGGTGGTCAGGTTCTCACCGAAAATGCCCCATGGCAGAACCATGTCCGGAAGCTCGCGTCTCCAGTAGGCGTAGTGTTCGCCCGCATAAACGTAGGCCGCCTTGTCCGGCCCACCATGCACCGATAAGTCGGCTTGGCGGTCGCCATCGAAGTTGAGGGACCGCAGGTGGATCCGACCGGATAGCGGCGCCTTGAAAATGCCGGTCGAGACCGCCTTGCCCTTCCATTGCACCGTCCGGGGGAGCCCCACGTTTACAGAAACGATCTTCATCGTCAGCACCATGATGTCGCTCGTTTGGTCGGCATGAAGCGGTGTGTGGTTAGACTGCCACACCGAGGCATGTCCGCTTTATACCCCCCACTTCGTGGGGAGGAACAAGAGCCGCGCTGCGGTCTTTCCTTCCGCCCGCGCCCCGTTGTGGGCAACCGCGAAAGATGATGGGGTAGCGGGCCGCGACGCCCGCCAAGCAACGGCCGGCCGCGGGGAGGAAGACAAATGCCCGGACAGACCCTGTTCGACAAGATCTGGGATCGTCACGTCATTGCCGATCTCGGCGATGGCTACGCCCTGCTGCACATCAGCCGTCATCTCATGCATGACGGCGGCGGCCGTGGGCTGCAGGCGATCAAGGATGCGGGCTACCGCGTGCGCAATCCCGACCTCACCTTCGCCACCTTCGACCATGTCATCTCGACCGAGCCCGGTCGCACGCACGAGACGCTGAAACCCTATGCGGCGCGGCTCTATCACATGCGCGACGAGGCCAGGCGCTGGGGCATCAAGCTGTTCGACCTCGGCCAACCGGGCCAGGGCATCGTCCATGTCATGGGGCCGGAACAGGGCGTCACCCTGCCGGGCACCCTGCTGGTGTGCGGCGACAGCCACACCTGCACCCATGGCGGCATGGGCGCCATCGCCTTCGGCGTCGGCGCCACCGAGGTGATTCATGTGCTGGCGACGCAGTCGCTGGTGCAGCCCAAGCCCAAGCGCATGCGGGTCACCTTCGACGGCAAGCGCGCGCCCGGCGTCACGCCCAAGGACATGATCCTGCATCTCATCGGCCAGATCGGCGCGGCGGGCGGCACGGGCTATGCCGTCGAATATGCCGGCAGCGCGATCCGCGACATGGAGGTCGAAGGCCGGCTCACCGTGTGCAACCTCTCGATCGAGCTCGGCGCCAAGATCGGCATGGTGGCGCCCGACGATGTCACCTTCAAATTCCTCGAGGGCCGGCCCTACGCGCCCAAGGGCGCGCTGTGGAACCAGGCCGTGGCCGACTGGCGCACCCTGGCGAGCGACCCCGACGCCGTGTTCGACGCCGAAGTGAGGGTCGACGTGAACAAGATCGTGCCGCAGATCACCTGGGGCACCAGCCCCGAGCATGTCATCCCGGTTACCGACAGGATTCCCGATCCGGCCGCGACCACCGACCCCGACAAGCAGAAGGCATGGCAGGCGGCGCTCGATTACATGGGCCTCAAGGCCGGCACGCCCATCCAGGAGACGCGGGTCGACTGGGTGTTCATCGGTTCCTGCACCAACAGCCGGATGTCCGATCTGCGCGACGCCGCGCAGATCGCCAGGGGCCGCAAGGTGGCGGGCCATGTGCGCGCCTGGGTCGTGCCCGGTTCGGAGAACATCAAGCGCATGGCGGAGGCCGAGGGACTCGACCGCGTCTTCCTCGACGCCGGCTTCGAATGGCGCGAACCCGGCTGCTCGATGTGCCTGGCGGTGAACGGCGACACGATCGCGCCCGGCGAGCGCAGCGTCTCGACCTCCAACCGCAATTTCGTCGGCCGGCAGGGGCCGGGCGGACGCACGCATCTGGCGAGCCCCGCCATGGCCGCGGCGGCCGCCATCGCCGGGCATATCGCCGATGTTCGTGCGCTTGATCGGCGTTCGATCTGAGACGGGGAGACAGACCATGGAAGCCTTCACCGTTCTCGATGCCAAGGCGGCGCCGCTGATGCGGCAGAACGTCAACACCGACATCATCATCCCGATCCACCGCCTGCGCGACGTGGCGCAGGCCGATCTCGGCCCCTACGCCTTCGAGCCGTGGCGCTACCTGCCCGACGGCAGCGAGAATCCGGAATTCTTCCTGCACCAGCCGGCCTATCGCGGAGCGGAGATCGTCGTCGCCGACAACAACTTCGCCTGCGGCTCGAGCCGCGAGGGCGCGGTGTGGGCGATGATGGGCATGGGCGTGCGCTGCGTCATCGCGCCCTCCTTCGGGCCGATCTTCTTCAACAACTGCTTCCAGAACGGCGTGCTGCCGATCCAGCTGCCGCGCGCCGACGTCCTGGCCATCGCCGACGAGCTCGAGGCGGCGACCCGGCCGGGCAGCAACAGCGAGCCGCGCCTCAGCATCGACCTGCACAACCGCACGGTCACCACGCCAAGCGGCCGCAAGATCGAGTTCCAGATCGACGGCATCCGCCGCGACGCCCTGCTCAAGGGATTGAACGAGGTGGCGCTGACCCTGACGCGCGAGAACGAGATCGCCGCCCACCAGGCCAAGGCGCGCGCCGCGACGCCGTGGCTTTATCCGGCCAGCTGACAATCAAGCCGGACCGCGGGCCTCCAGGCCCGCCTCATGACTCGTGAGCGGGCCTGGAGGCCCGCGGTCCGGCAAGAATGGGAGGAATGAAATGGCTTTCGTCATCAGGCGCCGCAGCATCATTGCCGTCGCCGCAACGGCGCCCGCCTGGCCGTTCGCCGGCGCCCGCGCCGAGGGCAAGACCGGCTCGGCGGTCTATCCCGTCGCGGTGCCGACCTACGAGGTGCAGTTCGTCGCCCAGGAGCGCGGCTTCTTCAAGGACGAAGGCTTCGACTTCAAGCTGATCCAGGGCGGCAACGGCGTGAAGACGCGCGAGATCCTGGCCTCGCGGCAGGCCGACTTCGCCATCGCCGACATCCTGCACGTGCTGCAGCTCAACAAGAACGGCCGGCCGACGCGGGCGCTCAACACCGTCGACCAGCGCGCGCCCGGCGTGCGCTTTGCCATTCGCAAGGACCTCTTCGACCAGGGCGTCGACACCGTGCAGAAGGCCGCCGACTGGAAGCGGCCGGACGGCAAGCGCGCGATCTTCGGTGTGTCCTCGATCGGCGGCACCTCGCATCTGTGGTCGCACTATTTCATGGAAAGGATGGGCCTCGCCGACAAGGTGACCTGGGTGCAAACCGGCAATGTCGACACCATGCTGGGCTCGCTCAAGACCAAACAGGTCGACGTGCTGTCGAGCGCGATC
>JABCYT010000397.1 GCA_013290035.1 Alphaproteobacteria bacterium | reverse complement strand
ACCACGTCGTTGACGGTAACGCCGCCCGACGTGGTCCGATCCAATACCCGATCCCGCTCGTCCTTGTCGGTGCCAAAATAGTAAAGGCCCAGCGGGCGGTCGTGCGCGTTGATGTAGTCGATGGCGTCGTCCACCTTTTGATAGGCCTTGATCGGCAGCAGCGGCCCAAAGATCTCCTCCTGCATGACCTTCATGTCGTCGGAAGGGTTCAGAATCAGGGTCGGCGCGATGCGACGGTGAGGCTGCTGGCGCAGGTCTTCGCCGGCCGGGCTGATTTCCACGATTTCGGCGCCCTTCGCACGCGCGTCGTCGACGTATCCGCTGAGCCGCGCATAGTGTCGGTCGGCTACGACCGCCGTGTAGTCGGGATTGTCACGGATCGTCGGGAACATGCGGCCGACCGCAGCCTTTGCTTCCTCGACGAAGGCGTGCAACCCGTCCGCCGGCGCCAGCACATAGTCGGGCGCAAGACAGATCTGGCCGGCGTTGAGAGTCTTGCCGTTCATGATCCGCGCAGCCGCGATGGCCAGATCGGCGGAGCGGCCGATGACAACCGGACTCTTGCCGCCCAGCTCGAGCGTAACCGGCACCAGGTTTTCGGCGGCCGCACGCATCACCTGTCGCCCGATCGCCGTGGCACCGGTGAAAATCAGGTGATCGAAAGCCAGGCTGGAGAAGGCCTGTCCAACCTCCGGACTGCCGGTGACGACGGCAATTTCCTCTTCGTCGAAGGCGCTTGCCAACATCTTTTTCAGAAGTTCGGAGGTCGCCGGCGTCACTTCCGATGGCTTGATCATCGCGCGGTTGCCGGCAGCCAGCACGCCGGCCAGCGGGGCGAAGGTCAGGTTCACCGGGAAGTTCCAGGGGCTGATCAGCCCGACGACGCCTTTGGGTTGGCAGCGGATCTCCGCCTTGGCGCCGAACAGACCCAGAATACGGGGCGTGGTGCTTCGCCGTTGCGGTCGCATCCAGCGGGCCACGTGATCGCGGGCATGCTTGAGCGGACTGATCGAACTCGCAACATCGGTGAAGGCCGTGACATGGCGGGAGCGCGCCCCGAAGTCCGTATTCAAGGACGCTTCGATCTGACCACGATTGTCGACAAGGAGGGCGATGCAACGGTTGAGCCGATCGATCCGAAGGGCCGCCGACGGCGCGCCGTCTCGCAGTTGCGCTGCTCTTTGCCTGGTCAAAAGACCATTCAGGGCCGGACGAACAGCGGCGCCCGAAGCCGTCAAGGGACTGGTCATAGGTCATCTCCCGAGCGGACGCAGCCACGAATGGAAAGGCCGCCACGTGGGCGGCCTTTTTGCCTATTTCTTAAGGTCGGCGGCGAAGAACTTGGCCGCCTCGGCCTTGGCTTCCTGATCCACCTTGGCGTCATATCTGAGCGGCAGGTTGAATTTCTTGCCGAGCTCGGTGGCTTCGGGATTGGTGAACGCATGCACTGCGCCGGGATACTCGATGATCCGATAGTCGACCTTGGCGGCGTCGAAATCCTTCTTGAGCGCATCGTATTGCTCGCGCTTGACGAAGGGATCGTCCGCGCCGTTCAGGATGAGGACCTTCGCCTTGACCGTTCCCGGTGCCGGCGCCGGGGTATTGAGGCCAAGCGATGCGTGGAAGCCCGCGACGGCGCCGAGGTCGGCGCCGGCGCGCGCCATGTTCAGCACGACCGCGCCGCCGAAGCAGTAGCCGACGGCGCCGATGCGCTGGGGATCGACCGAGGCTTGCTTGGCGAGCTGGGCACGCGCGGCGTTGAAGCGCTGCTCCATCGCCTTCGGGTTCTTCATCACCGAACCCGAGAGCGCGCCGGCATCCTTCGGGTTGTCGGCGGTCTTGGCGTCGCCGTACATGTCGGCAATGAAGGCCGTGTAGCCCTGCTGCGCGAATTTCTGCGCCTCGGTGTGGACGTGCGGGGTGATGCCCCACCATTCATGCACCATGACGATCCCGGGTCGCTTGCCTGTGACGGCGTCGTCGTACACGACGAAGCCCTTCATGGTGGTCTCGCCGTCCGTATAGGTGACCGGCTCTTCCTTGATCGCCGCGTGTGCGTTCGCGACCATTGCGACGGCGAAAAGTGCGCCTACCATTATCGCTCGCATGCTGACCTCCTGCGCAGTTGGCAGAATAACATTGGCATGGCCCGGATTCCGACGCCAGACGGTGAACCGGTAACGTCGCCGTCATCACGGGTTCGGGTCAGGGCCATGGCTTGGCCTTCCTAGCCTGCCACCACGTCCAGTTCGGCGCTGGCGGCGCTGCTGCGGTCGAAGCCGGCATTGGAGCGCAGGAGCTCGCGCGTGTAGTCGTGCGTCACCTGGTTGTTGGCCATGGCCGTCGCGGTGGTGATCTCCAGCAACTGGCCGCGGCTCATCACGCCGATCCGCTCGCAGAGATGGGCGATGACCGCGAGATCGTGGCTGACCATCAGCAGGGTGAGCCCGTGGTCGCGGCGCAGGCGGCTCAGCAGGTTGAGGATCTCCGCCTGCACCGATACGTCGAGCGCGCTGGTCGGTTCGTCCAGCAGCAGGATCCGCGGCTCCAGGATCAGGGCCCGGGCGATAGCGACGCGCTGGCGCTGACCGCCGGAAAGCTGGTGGGGGTAGCGGTAGCGGTGCTCAGCCCCGAGGCCTACTTCGGCAAGCGCCTGGACGATGCGCGTCTCGCCGCGGTCGAGCCGGTGGATGGCGACCGGCAGGGCGAGGATCTGGTCCACCGTCTGGTTGGGGTGCAGCGAGCCGTACGGATCCTGAAAGACCATCTGCGCCATCTTGCGCTCAGCCGTGGTGCGGCGCCGGTCGACGCGGCGGCCGGCCAGCGTGATCTCGCCGGCCGCATACGGAATCAGACCGGCGATGGCGCGCAGCACCGTGGATTTGCCGGAACCCGATTCGCCCACCAGGCCGACAGCCTCGCCTTCGGCGACAGACAGCGTGAGGTCGCGGACAGCCGCCACGGCGCGGGCGCCGCTGCCGTAGGTGATGGTGACGCCGTCGAGCGTGATCATGCGAGGTCGGCCATCCAGGCGGGGTCGCGCTGCAATTGCGGCAGCTCCGCCCGGCGGTGGCCGAGCTGGGGGAGGGCGGCGAGCAGGCCGCGCGTGTAGGGATGCTTCGCCTCGGACAGCTTCCCGGCTACGCAGGTCTCCAGCACCTGGCCGGCATACATCACCAGCACGCGGTCGCAGAAAGACGAGACGAGGTGCAGGTTGTGGCTGATCAGGATCAGCCCCATGCCGCGGCTGCGCACCAGCTCGTCCAGGATGGCCAGGACCTGGGTCTGCACGGTGACGTCCAGCGCCGAGGTGGGTTCATCGGCGATCAGGATGTCGGGGCCCGCGATCAGCATCATGGCGATCATCACCCGCTGGCCCATGCCGCCGGAGACCTGGTGCGGATACATCGTGTAGACCCGCTCGGGGTCGCGGATATGCACGGCCTGCAGCATCTCCAGCGCCGCGCGCCGGGCGTCGCGGTGGCTGCTGCGGAGATGGCTACGATGCGTCTCGGCGATCTGTTGGCCGACGGACATCACCGGGTCCAAGGAGTATTTCGGGTCCTGCAGCACCATGGCGATGCGCTGGCCGCGCAGCCTGCGAAAGCCGCGCTCGCTGAGGCCGCGCAGGTCGGTGGCGCCCAGCCGCAATTCGTCCGCCTCGATGCGGCCTGGGTGGCCGACAAGGCCCATGATGGCGCGCCCGGTCGTGGATTTGCCGGAGCCGCTTTCGCCCACGATGCCCAGGCGCTCGCGGCCAAGCGTGAAGCTGACGTTGCGCACCGCGCGGACATCGCCGTCGTCGCCGGGATAGGTGACGCTGAGGTTGCGCACGGCGAGCAGGGGATCCGTCATGACCTTGCGTCGCCCGCGTCGCGCAGCCCGTCGCCCAGCAGGTTGAAGCCCAGGCTGACGATGAAGATGGCCAGTCCCGGGATGGTCGCCACCCACCACTGGTCGAGCAGCACCTGCCGGCCCGAGGAGACCATCGCGCCCCATTCCGGCGCCGGCGGCTGCGCGCCGAGGCCGAGGAAGCCCAGGCCCGCGGCGGTGAGGATGATGCCGGCCATGTCGAGGGTCAGGCGGATGATCACGCTGGGCAGGCAGAGCGGCACGATCTGGGTGGCGATGATGCGCAGCGGCGAGGCGCCTTGCAGTTCTGCCGCCTGGATGAACTCCGCGCGCCGGCTGGTCAGCGTCTCGGCGCGGGCCAGGCGGGCATAGGGTGGCCAGGCGGTGAGTGCGATGGCGATCACGGCGTTCTCGATCCCCGGGCCCAGGGCGGCGGCGAAGGCCAGCGCCAGCACCAGGCGGGGGAACGCCAGGAAGATGTCGGTGATGCGCATCAGCACCGTATCCACCACGCCGCCGAAATAGCCGGCGGGCAGGCCGATGGCGAGGCCCACCGGCACCACGATCACGCCCACCATGGCGACGATGGTGAGCGTGATGCGTGAGCCGAAGACCACGCGGGCGAAGATGTCCCGCCCCAGCTCGTCGGTGCCGAACAGATGCTGCCAGCTCGCCGGCTGCAACCGGTCCCCAGCACCT
>JABCYT010000396.1 GCA_013290035.1 Alphaproteobacteria bacterium | reverse complement strand
ATGCGCGAGGGCCGCGTGGTGGAGGGCGGCGATGCAAGAACCATTCTCGACAATCCGCAACACCCCTATTCCATCCTGCTCAAGAGTTCCGTCCTCTCGCAGGACATGGCCGGCGACGGCGGCGCCGCCCTGGCGGCGGCCGCGGCCGATGGCGCGGCCTGAGCAGGCGATGGTCGACTGAGGATTGGTAACGGAGAGATTTCTTCATGCGCAAGGTCACGGTTCAGCTGCATCGGGATTTCGCCATCGGCGAGACCGATCGCCGGCTTTTCGGCGCCTTCGTCGAGCATCTCGGCCGTTGCGTCTATGGCGGCATCTTCGAGCCGGGACATCCCCAGGCCGACGCGCGCGGATTTCGCCGCGACGTGCTGGCGCTGGTGCGCGAGCTCGGGCCGACGATCATGCGCTATCCCGGCGGCAACTTCGTCTCCGGCTACAATTGGGAGGACGGCGTCGGGCCGGTGGCCGAGCGCCCGCGCCGGCTCGACCTCGCCTGGATGTCGACCGAGACCAACCAGTTCGGCACCAACGAGTTCATCGACTGGTGCCGCGCCGCCGACACCGAGCCGATGCTGGCGGTCAATCTCGGCACGCGCGGCGGCGACGCCGCCCGCAACATGGTGGAATACTGCAACCACCCCTCGGGCACGACCCTCTCGGACCTGCGCCGCCAACACGGCTGGGAGCAGCCGCACGGGGTGAAATTCTGGTGCCTCGGCAACGAGATGGACGGCCACTGGCAGATGGAGGCAAAGACGGCCGAGGAATATGGCCGGATCGCCTGCGAAACCGCCAAGATGATGAAATGGATCGACCGCTCGCTCGAGCTCGCCGCCTGCGGCTCGTCGGGCCGCCGCATGTCGACCTTCGGCCAGTGGGAGGACACGGTGCTGGAGCACACGTTCGACCATGTCGAGTACATCTCGCTGCACACCTACCTCAACAACTACGACGCCGACACGCCGGCCTTCCTCGCGAGCTGCGACCTGATGGACAATTTCATCGAAGAAGTCGTGGCGATCGCCGATGCCGTCGCCGCGCGCCGCCGCTCGGCCAAGCGCATCATGCTGAGCTTCGACGAATGGAACGTGTGGTACCGCACGCGCCGCAATCGCGCCGCCAGGGTCTTGCCGGGTTGGCCGGTGGCGCCGTCCATCCTCGAGGAGTTCTACAACGTCGAGGATGCGCTGGCTTTCGGCGGCTGCTGCATCTCGCTGCTCAACCATGCCGACCGCGTCACGGCGGCCTGCCTCGCCCAACTCGTCAACGTCATCGCACCGATCATGACCGAGACCGGCGGCCCGGCCTGGCGCCAGACGATCTTCCATCCCTTCGCCCACTTCAGCCGCATGGGCCGCGGCCGCGTGCTGCGCGCCCAGATCGATTCGCCCTCCTACGCCGCCCGCTACAACGATCCCAACGGACCGATCGACGAGTTCTTTGCCATGCCGGCAGTGCCCTACCTGAAGCTGGCCGCGGTGCACGACGACAAGAGCGGCGCCCTCACCCTGTTCGCGCTCAACCGCAGCCTCACTGAAGAGCTGCCTTTGCGGTTGCAGGCGGCGGGATTTTCCAAGCTGGCGCCCAAGCAGGCGCTGCAGCTCTGCGACCCCGATCTCAAGGCCGTGAACAGCAAGCAAAATCCGGACCGCGTTACGCCGCGACCGCTTGCCTCGGTGCGAACCGACGGCGAACGGCTTGAGGCCGTCCTGGCGCCAGCCTCATGGAACATCATCCAGCTCGCTGTATCGGATTGAACCGGGCAGTGCGCTGACGCTTTTCAGGTCTGCGGCGTCTGACCGGTTTCGACCTTTGTTTGTCTGGGGCCTGCCTGACAAACTTTTGCTTCCGTGGCCCGACGACTTGCGCAATTCTCGCAACGGCGGGGAATTGGCCCGCGCGCTCTGATGCATGTCGGCTGAACAAGGACGAGGGATGTCATGGCCAAGGACGCCCACATTGCCGTCCCGAGATGGCGATGGATCGGCGCTGTCGGACTGGTCGCCCTGATCGTCGTCGCCGGGTTGGCGTGGTTTCTGATCAAGGATCACGGCACGCCCGCGCCGTCTGCGACGGCGGCGGCGGCAACCCTGGCCCCGGCCGTCGGCGTGCGGCCGGTGGTGACCAAGGGCGTCAGCCAGTCCTTCGAGTTCGTCGGTCGGATCAAGGCCATGGAGAAGGTGGAGCTGCGCGCCCGCGTCGAGGGCTTCCTCCAAAGAGTCCTGTTCCGCGAGGGCCAGTTCCGCGAGGGCCAGGACGTCAAGGCGGGCGACCTGCTCTACCAGATCGAAAAGGTCCAGTATCAGGCGCTGGTCGATCAGGCCAAGGCCAACCTTGCCGCCGCCAAGGCTGAGCTTCTACATGACCAGCTCGAATATAACCGGCAGCTCGACCTGTCGAAGCGTCAGTACAGCCCGCAGAGCCAGGTTGACCAGTTGAAGGCCACCATGGACTCAGGGGAAGCCAAGGTGATGCAAATGAAGGCGGCACTGACGCAGGCCGAGGTCAATCTCGACTACACTGACATCCGTTCGCCGATCGACGGGCGCATCGGCCGCACCGCCTATACGGTCGGCAATCTCGTCAACCCGGCGAGCGGCGTGCTGGCCACCATTGTCAGCCAGGACCCGATCTACGTGCTGTTTCCGGTGAGCGTGCGCGACCTAGAGACCATCCGCGAAGCGCGGCGCAAGGAGGGCGGCGGGTTGGCCAAGATCGATATCCGCCTGCGCCTCTCGAACGGCCAGGACTATCCGCATCCGGGCGTCTGGAACCTGACCGATCCGCAGGTCGATCAGCAGACCGATTCGCTGATCATGCGGGCCAGCATTCCCAATCCCGAGCGTACCCTGACCGACGGCCAGTTCGTAACCGCGATAATCCATGAACGAAAGGAGGAGCCTCGCCTCGTGGTCCCACAGTCGGCACTGCAGGTCGACCAGTCGGGCTACTACGTGCTGGTCGTCACCGATCAGCACAAGGTCGAGCAGCGGCGCGTGCAGACCGGTCCCAACCTGGGCACCGACGTCGTCGTGACCTCCGGGGTGCGCGAGGGCGAAAACGTGATCGTCGACGGTATCCAGAAAGTGCGGCCGGGCCAAATCGTACAGGAGACGGTGCTGCCGCCCAAGGTCGGCGGTTAGGCCGGCCGCCATGATCTCGGGCATCTTCATCGATCGGCCGCGTCTCGCCTTCGTCGTCTCGATCGTCATCACCCTGGCCGGCCTGCTGGCGATCTTCCAGATCCCGGTCGCGCAGTTTCCCGAGATCGTACCGCCGCAGGTCTCGGTGACAACCCTCTATCCCGGCGCCGATGCCGAGGTGGTCGAGGCGACCGTCGCCCAACCGATCGAGCAACAGATCACCGGCGTCGACAATGCGCTCTATTATCAGTCGGCCAGCGCCGCCGACGGCAGCTACACCCTCACCGTGACGTTCGCCCTGGGCACCGATCCCGACATCAACACGGTGAACGTGCAGAACCGCGCCCAGCTCGCCACGCCGCTGCTGCCGCAGGAAGTGCAGCGCCAGGGCCTCGTCATCCGCAAGAAATCCGCTGCGCTCCTGCAGATCATCAACATCTACTCGCCCAAGAACACCTTCGATGCGCTGTATTTGAACAACTACGCGACGATCAATGTCGTCGACCCGCTGTCGCGCGTGCGCGGCGTCGGCCAGGCGAGCCTGTTCGGCGCGCTCGACTATTCGCTTCGGCTGTGGCTCGACACCGATCGTCTCACCGCCTTCAATCTCACGCCGTCCGACGTGGTGTCGGCAATCCAGAGCCAGAACGTCCAGGCAGCGCTGGGCCGCATCGGTGCGGCGCCGACGCCGCAGGCCCAGCAGTTCCAGCTCACCATCAAGACCCAAGGGCGGCTGACGCGACCCGACCAGTTCGACAACATCATCGTGCGGGCCAATCCCGATGGATCGGTCGTGCGGGTCAAGGACATAGCCCGCGCCGACCTGGGCGCGAAGAGCCAGGAACGCTATAGCCGCTTCAACGGCGCGCCGACCGCGGCGATCGGCATCTACCAGTCGCCCGGCGCCAACGCCGTCGACGTCGCCCGCCACGTTCGCGAAGTGATGGAGGATCTGAAGCAGCGCTTCCCGGACGACCTGGCCTACGACGTATTCTGGGATTCCACCGTGTTCGTGACCTCGACCATCGAGGAGGTCGTGCGCACCCTGGTCATCGCCTTCGTCCTCGTGGCCGTGGTCGTCTTCCTGTTCCTGGGCAAGCTGCGCGCGACCCTGATTCCCCTGGTCGCCGTGCCGGTGTCGATCGTCGGCAGCTTCGCGGTCCTGCTGCTGATCGGCTATTCGGCCAATACCGTCTCCCTGCTGGCGCTGGTGCTGGCCATCGGCATCGTGGTCGACGACGCCATCGTGGTCATCGAGAACGTCGAGCGCGTGATCGAGGAGGAACCGGAGCTTTCCATCCCCGACGCCACCAAGAAGTCGATGGCCGAAATCACCGCGCCGATCATCGCCATCACGCTGGTGCTGCTCTCGGTGTTCGTGCCGGTTGCCTTCATTCCCTGCATCAGC
>JABCYT010000395.1 GCA_013290035.1 Alphaproteobacteria bacterium | reverse complement strand
GTTTTTGTCGCGGCTGCCTACGGGTTCGGCGCTCGCGGTCAGGTTGCATCCTAGGCAGGGCCGACGCCGCCCACAATCCGCGCGCGACGAACCGGACAAATCGCCGCCTGAACCTACCGACGGGGTGACGAAGCGCAGCCGCCCTCTGCGGCGGCAGTCGAAAAACGCGCCGGCGACGATCTTGCCGACCTGCGCCGCCCGGCCGGGTGCAGCGGCTCCGACAGAGGCGGATTCCGGGTGGACTTTTGGCTGGCCTTAGGTACAATTCTTCGGACCTTTTAACGAGAGCGTGGCCCCGCCTCCCCGGTGGGGCCAACGTGTTTTTTGCATCTGCATGAGAACCGGGCGCGTATCGCAAAGCCTGGCCGGCGGTATAGGAATTCCCGTGGTGCTGCTATCGACGTTCGAACCTGCCTGCCTGAAGCGGTCATACTGAATAACCATCTGTCTGGAGACAACATGCTGAAAAAGACCCCATTGACCGCCCTGGTCGCGGTCCTGGTCATCGCCCTGGCCGCGGCGGCCATGCCGCTGACAGCGCAGGCGCAAGCGCAGCCTCCGGCGACGACGGCCGCTCCGGCCGCGCCTTCCGAGCCCGCGGCAGTGCCGGCGGCGGCGCCGGCCAAAGCCCCGGAGCGCGCGACCGAAATGGTCGACAACCCGTACGGACTCCAGGCGTTGTGGCAGGGCGGGGACATCGTCGCGCGGATCACCCTGGCGATCCTGGTCATCATGTCGGTCGGCAGCTGGTATGTCATCGTGACCAAGGTGTACGAACAGGCCAAGATGGGCGGGCAGGCCCGCCAGGCGGAGAAGTCATTCTGGCGCGCACCGTCCGTGCGCCAGGGCGCCGAAGGGCTGAAATCAGGGAGCCCGTTTCGCTTCATTGCCGAGTCCGGCCTGGAGGCATCGACTACGCACACCGGGCTCCTCGGCAACGTCGATCTCAATACCTGGGTGTCGATGTCGATCCAGCGCGCGATCGACAACGTGCAAAGCCGCATGCAGGATGGACTGGCGTTTCTCGCCACCGTCGGCTCGACCGCGCCCTTCGTCGGACTGTTCGGGACGGTGTGGGGTATCTACCACGCGCTGACCGCGATCGGCATCGCGGGGCAGGCGTCGATCGACAAGGTCGCCGGGCCCGTGGGCGAAGCGCTGATCATGACCGCGATGGGCCTCGCCGTCGCCGTCCCGGCCGTGCTCGGCTACAACTGGCTCATCCGCCGTAACAAGAACGCCATGGACCAAGTCCGCGGTTTCGGCGCCGACCTGCACGCCGTGCTGCTCAGTTCCCCGAAGTCCCCGTCGCCGGCGAGGGGCTAGATCATGGCAATGGGCGTCGGCCCTTCCGTCGACGACGAGGAAGTCGTCTCGACGATCAACACCACCCCGCTCGTGGACGTGATGCTGGTGCTTTTGATCATCTTCTTGATCACGATCCCGGTGGTCACCACCTCGATCCCGGTGCAGCTGCCCAAGGAGCGCAACGAGATCCGGGAAACGAAGCCGGAGAACATCACGCTGTCGGTCGACAAGGATGGCCGCATCTACTGGAACGAGTTGCGCATGGACAGCACGATCGCGTTGATCGACCGGCTGAAGAAAATCGCCGTCCTCACGCCACAGCCCGAAGTGCAGATCCGCGGCGACGGCGGCGCGGAGTATGCCGGCGTGGGCCGGATCATCTATGCCTGCCAGCGCGCCGGGATTGCCAAGGTCGGCTTCATCACCGAGCCGCCGCCGCGCAGCACCTGAACGATGCACCCGTACCCTGACTTTTCGAGGAATGCGTCATGGCGATGAACGTCGGCAGTACCGGCAAATCGGGCGAGCCGGAGGTCATGATTGACATCAACACCACCCCGCTGATCGACGTGATGCTGGTGCTGCTGGTCATGCTCATCATCACGCTGCCGATCCAGTTGCACGCCATCAACCTCAACATGCCGACCGGCAATCCGCCGCCGCCCCTGGTCCTGCCGCAGGTCGTCAAGATCGACATCGATGCCGGCGGCATAACGTACTGGAACGGCGAAGTGGTGCCGGATCGGGCGGCGCTCGAAGAGCGGATCCGCGCCGCGGCCGCCCAGACGCCGCAGCCGGAAGTGCACCTGCGCCCGGACAAGCACTCGCGTTACGCAGTCACCGCGGGCGTGATGGCTTCAGCGCAGCGGCTGGGCCTTACCAAGATCGGCATCGTCGGCAGCGAACAGTTCGTCGAGGATTAGCCCGAGGCACGAACGCCGGAAGGTCACTGGAGTCAAAAGGCCATGGATTTTGCACGGCAACAGAGAGACCCGACGCGGCACGTGATCGGCATCACGTTCGTCATCGTGCTGCATGTCGTGGTGATCTATGCGCTGGTAACCGGGCTCGCGCGCAAGGCGATCGAAGTGATCAAGAAGCCGCTCACCGCCACCATCGTGGAGGAGATCAAGGCGCCGCCGCCACCGCCACCGCCCCCGAAGAAAATCGAGATCCCGAAGACTCCGCCGCCGCCGCAGGTCTATGTCCCGCCGCCGGACATACCGGTTCCGACCATAACGTCGGAACCGGTCATTTCCCAGGTCACGCCCGTGGTTCCGACCACGCCGCCAGTGATCGCGCCGCCGGCGCCGCCGCCGGCGCCGCCGGCGGCGCCGGCAGTTGTCAAGATCACGGCTGGGGCGCACATCAGCGGGGGCGACGTCGAGTACCCGCCTGCGGCCCAACGCAAGGAGATCGAGGGCGTCGTCATCGCACACGTCTTTGTCGATGAAAAAGGCAACGTCACGGAGGTCAAGATCATCAAGTCGCCCTCGGCGCGGCTGTTCGACGCCCCCATAATCAGCACGCTCATGACGTGGAAGTTCAAGCCCCAAGGGGGGAAGTGGATCGGGGAGATCGAGATGGACTTCAAGCTCACCAACTGAGGCGCCTTTCGCTCAGGGCTGCCGATAACGGGAGAATGGAGCAACGACGGCCGCTTGCAGCGGCCGTCTTTTTTGGCGGCGTTGCGGCGCGAGCGGCCGCAACGCCGTGTCGGGCGGGGCCTACTCCGCACGCATCGCGTAGACGATCGTGCTCCAGGTGGTGGCACTGACCAGCAGCAGCGCCACGGCAATCTGCGACAGCGTGAACTGCTGCCCGACGATCAGGGCGGAAATTCCGCGGAAGAGGGCGTAGAACAGGTCCGGCAGAAGCGCCGCCACGGCGCCTGCCGCCATCAGCCACAACAGCACCACGACCGGGCGCCGCCAGGCGGGCAGCGTCGCCGGCGCCGGGAGGCGTGAGAGCACCGTCGCGGTAAAGCCGTCGTCGGCAACATAGGCGGTCGCCTGCGCGTCGGCCGTGAGCGCCTGCTCGAGCCAGAGATCGTCGCTGTTGGTGGGGTCCATCGCCATGGCTGTCAACCTTCCGGCGCCCAGGCGCCCAGCCGGGCCTTGAGCTTCTGCTTCGCCCGAAGAATATGCGTCTTCACCGTGCCCACGGGGCAACCGAGCACGAACGCCGCCTCCTCGTGCGACAGGTCGTTATGGTAGCACTGGACAATCGCCGCGCGCTCGGCGTCGGAGAGCACCGCCATCGCGCGCTGCAGATCGATGCCCAGCGCCACCGTTCGTGCCAGCGGCGGAGCCGTATCGGCGGCGAGCGCGCTCGGGTCGCCGTCGTCGCTGTCCGGGAGCGGCAACTCCTTGGTCTTGCGCCGCTCGGCCAGAAAGGCGTTGTAGGCGATCCGGTACAGCCAGGTCGAGAATTTGGCCTCCTGGCGAAAGCTGCGCAGGTTGCGGAAGGCAAGCAAGAAGGTCTCCTGGGCCAGATCGTCGGCGAGCGCGTGGTTGCCGGCGGTCAGCTTGCGCAGAGATGCCCGCACGGCCGACTGGTGTCGCCGTACCAGTTCGCCGAAGGCGTGGCGGTCGTCCTGGACCAGGACACGGGCAATGAGTTGTGCATCGCTGACCGCGGCAGACGACATGGACGGCGACCGGGCGCGCGCCTCATCCGCCGCTCGAGCTGGTGGGCGCGCCGTCGGCGGGGCGCGCGGCGCTGACCTGCGTCAGATGCCGGCCCTCGAGCCACCACAGCACGATATAGCCAATGCCGACAAACAGCAGGATCAGTCCGACCCAGCTCGGCTCGCCGTCGGCCGTGATGCCGTAGAGCAGGAAGGCAAGGCCGATCATCGACAGGATCACGCCCTTGCGCAGATCCGACCAGGCAACGCGCTTGCGCAACGCCACCGCCTGCTGGTAGAGCTGCGGGGCCACATTTTCCGGCGGCGTGCTTGCGGCCAGGGCTTCGGCTGCCTGTGCCGGCGGAACGATCCCCTTGGCGGCCAGGGCCAGCATGGCCTCGTTCTGCAGCCGGGTCTTGCGCAGCTTGTACCAGACGATGCCGATGAGCAGGATAGCCGGGGTGAGGAAGATCGAGCCGACCACCAGGAAAATGAGTCCGATCACCCAAGGCATCTTCTGCACCTGGCTGGAGAACGCGTCGACATCGAAGTCGTCGTTGCTGTTGACGCGGACGTGCCTGTCGCCGCGCTTGACTTCGGCGCTCGCGTCGCCGGCGTC
>JABCYT010000394.1 GCA_013290035.1 Alphaproteobacteria bacterium | reverse complement strand
CGATGCCGATCAGCAGGATGATGCCGATCAGGGCGATCACGCTGAGATCGTAGTGGAACAGCATCAGCATCAGGAGCGCGCCGACGCCGGCCGAGGGCAAGGCCGACAGGATGGTGATGGGATGGATGTACGATTCGTACAGCATGCCGAGCACGATATAGACGGCGAGGATGGCGGCGGCGATCAGGAGAGGCGTCGAGCTCAGCGACGATTGGAAGACCTGCGCGGCGCCCTGGAAGGAGCCGTCGAGGGTGATCGGCGTCTTGAGCTGGGCCTGTATCTCCTGGATCTTCTGCACCGCCTGGCCCAGCGCCACGCCCGGCGCCAGGTTGAACGATATGGTGACGGCGGGGAACTGCCCCTGGTGGTTGACGGTGAGCGGCGCCGTCTTGTTGGTGAACTTCGCGACCGTGCTGATCGGGATCTGCGCGCCGTCGCGGCCGGAGACGTAGATGCGCGACAGCGCCGCCGGGTCGGTCTGGAACGACTCTGCCACTTCCAGCACGACCTTGTACTGGGTGCTCGACGTATAGATCGTCGCCACCTGGCGCTGGCCGAAGGCGTCGTAGAGCGTCTGGTCGATCTGGCCGAGCGAGAGACCGAGCCGCGAGGCGCTGTCGCGGTCGATGTCGATGGCGAGGTGAGGGGCGGCGATCTGCTGGTCGGACGTCACGTCCTGCAGCTCGGGCACCTTGGCCATGGCCTCCTCGATGATCGGCGCCCAGTGGTTGAGCTCCTCCGAATCGGTCGAGGTCAGGGTGTACTGGAACTCGGTCTTGCTGAGCTTGCCGCCGACATTGATGTCCTGGCCGGCCTGCATGAAGTATTTCACCCCCGGCACCTCGGCGACCTTGGGCCTGAGCCGCTGGATGATCTGCTGGGCCGAGGCGTCGCGCTCGCCGAACGGCTTCAGCTGGATGAACATGCGCGCGGTATTCTCCGCCGAATTGCCGCCGGTCGAGCCGACGAAGCCCACCACCCCGGAGACGCCCGGATCCTTCTGGACGATCGCCGCCAGCCGGGTCTGCAGGTCGGCCATGGCGGCGAACGAGATGTCCTGGCGCGCCTCGGCCTGGCCGAAGATGAAGCCGGTATCCTGCTCGGGGAAGAAGCCCTTGGGGATGATGACGTACAGCCAGCCGGTGACGAAGATCAGGGCGATCGTCGACAGCAGCGCGGGGAACCGGTGACGCAGCACCCATTGCAGGGTGCGGTCGTAGAAGCGTACCACGGCGTCGAAGGCATCCTCGCACATCTGGTCGAGCCGGCCGCGCTTGTGGCCGGTCTGGCGCTTGAGGAACTGCGCGCACATCACCGGCGTGAGTGTGAGCGAGACGAAGGCCGACATGATGACGGCCACCGTGACGGTGACGGCGAACTCGCGGAACAGGCGGCCGACGATGCCGCCCATGAACAGCAACGGGATGAACACGGCGATCAGCGAGAAGGTGATCGAGATGATGGTGAAGCCGATCTGGCCGGCGCCCTTCAGGGCGGCGTCGAACGGCTTTTCGCCCTCCTCGATGTAGCGCACGATGTTCTCGATCATGACGATCGCGTCGTCGACCACGAAGCCGACGGCGATGGTGAGGCCCATCAGCGATAAATTGTCGATGCTGTAGCCCAGCACGTACATCACGCCGAAGGTGCCGACCAGCGACAGCGGCACGGTGATCGAGGGGATGATGGTGGCCCACAGGTGGCGCAGGAAGATGAAGATCACCATCACCACCAGGCCGACGGTGAGCAGCAGGGTGAATTCGACGTCGAACACCGAATCGCGGATCGCCTGCGAGCGGTCCGACATCAGGTCGACATGGACCGATTGCGGCACCGAGGCGAGCAGGCGCGGCATCATCGCCTTGATGCTGTCGACGGTCTCGACGGTGTTGGCGCCGGGCTGGCGGAAGATCAGCAGCAGCTCGCCGCGCTTGCCGTTGAACCAGGCGCCGGTGCGCGGCGACTTGGTGGCGTCGACGACGGTGGCGACGTCCTGGATCTTGACCGGCGCGCCGTTCCTATAGGCGATGATGATGTTGCGGTAGCCGCCGGCGTGGAAGAGCTGGTCGTTGGTGTCGATGGTGACCGACTGGTGCTCGTTCTCGAGGTTGCCCTTGGCCTGGTCGACGGTGGCGTTGGCGAGCGCCGTGCGCACGTCCTCGAGCGCGATGCCGTGCGAGGCGAGCGCCACCGGATTGGCCTGCACGCGGACGGCAAAGTCCTGCTGGCCGGCCACCAGCACCTGCGACACGCCGGTCACCGCCGAGATCTTCTGCGCCAGGATGGTGTAGGCGTAATCGTCGACCTTGTAGATCGGCAGGTCGTCGGAGGTGACGGCGTAGATCAGGATGGCGCGGTCGGCCGGGTTGACCTTGCGGTAGGTCGGCGGGTTGGGCAGGTCCTTGGGCAGAAGCCCGCTCGCCGCGTTGATCGCCGTCTGCACGTCGGTGGCGGCGCCGTCGATCGCGCGATTCAGGTCGAACTGCAGGGTGATCGAGGTCGTGCCGAGGCCGCTGGTCGAGTTCATCGAGGCGAGGCCCGGGATCGCCGCGAATTGCTGCTCGAGCGGCGTGGCGACCGACGAGGCCATGGTCTCCGGGCTGGCGCCCGGCAGGGTGGCCGACACGGTGATGGTCGGGAAATCGACGTTGGGCAGGGCGGCGACCGGCAGAAGATTGTAGGTCGCCGCGCCGAACACCAGCAGGCCCAGCATCATGAGAGATGTGGCGATCGGCCGTCGGATGAAGGTTTCGGAGATGTTCATCGCCGCGCCGCTCAGCCGGCTTTGTTGGGCGGCGCGCTGGGCGGCGTCGAATTCGGCTGCACGGCTTGGGGCGTCGAGGCCGGCGGCGGCGCGGGCGCGGCGGGCGGCGTCGTGTCGATCTTGATGTGGGCGCCGTCGCTCAGCCGGTACTGGCCGTCGACCACGATCTTCTCGCCCGCGGCGAGGCCCTTGTCGACGATGGCCAGGTCGTCCTGCATGCCGGCGACCTCGACGACCCGGCGCTCCACCGTGTTGTCGGCTTTGACGATGTAGGCGTAGTAGCCGCTGGCGCCCTGCATGACGGCGCGCTGGGGAACGGTGATGGCGGCGCTCTTGGTGGAGATCACCAGGCGCGCATTGACGAACTGGCCGGGCCACAGCCGCTCGTCGGTATTCTCGAACGTGGCTTTCAGGCGGAGCGTGCCGGTCGCCGCGTCGATCTGGTTGTCGATCAGGGTGAGCTTGCCTTGCGACAGCAGGGTCTTGTCGTCGCTGGCATAGGCCAGCACGGCGAGCGGTGCGATCGCCTGGTTGCTCCGCACCTCGTCGGTCACGTCCTGCGGCACCGTGAAGTTGACATAGATCGGCTTCAGCTGCGTGAGGTTGACCAGCGGCGCGGGCGACGAGGCCTGCACCATGTTGCCGAGATCGACCAGGCGCTGGCCGGTGCGCCCGTCGATCGGCGCGCGGATGTCGGTGTAGGAAAGGTTGACCCGGGCGGTGTCGACGGCGGCTTCGTCGAGAGCGACGGTCGCCTTCAGCGCATCGACGGTGGCCTGCTGCTGGTCGAAGCTCTGGCGCGACTGGAAGCCCGAGCCGATCAGCTTGCCGTAGCGCTCGAGGTCGAGCTGGGCGCCGGCGAGCTGCGCCTCGTCGCGGCGCTTGGCGGCGCTGGCATGGTCGAGCGCGGCCTGGAAGGGCTGCGGGTCGATCTGGAACAGAAGGTCGCCGGCATGAACGAACTGGCCTTCCTCGAAAGCCACCTTGACGATCTGGCCGTCGACGCGGGCCTTCACGACGACCGATTTGTAGGCCTGCACCGTGCCGATGCCACGCACGATGACGGGGACGTCCTTCTTCTCGGCCGTGGTGACGGTGACGGGAACGGCCGGCGTCGGGCGGGCGGCCGCCGCCCGCGCCCTGTCGCGGCCCATCTGGTCGATCACGATATAGCCGGCAACGATCAGGCCGATCACCAGAACGGCCGCCCCAAACTTGGATAACGCTCTCTTACTCATCCGCGATACACTCTCATCCGCGATACACTCCATCGGCGGATACCGCCTGCGTTGGCCCGGACTTGTCCCCTGATCATGGCTATACGCAGGACGCACGCTAAAGCGTGCCCGTCGCAGGCCAGTTTGACGCACGCAAGCCTGCGCGGTGCCGAGCCTGTGCGATCTCATACTTTATGCGGGGGCAGGTTCCTGCTTTAACGCTGGCTGGACCATATCGTTGCCAGCAGGCGTGCAGATTGGGGAGAGCGATGCCGAGCGGGCGTAGACGGATCTTATGGCGGGTGACGCCGCTTCTCGGCCTCGTCGTGGCGCTGGGTTTCTCGGCGATCGCCGGCAGGATTCCGCCGGCATTCGATGCAGTGCTGCCTCTCGTGGGCCTGATCGTCCTGATGGCCGTCGTGTTCGCGGCCGTCTATCACGCCGACGTGATCGCGCACCGCACCGGCGAGCCCTATGGCACCCTCGTGCTGACCGTCGCGGTGACCGTGATCGAGGTCGCCCTGATCCTCTCGATCATGCTGGCGGGCGAAGGCGCGCCCGGTCTTGCGCGCGAGACCGT
>JABCYT010000393.1 GCA_013290035.1 Alphaproteobacteria bacterium | reverse complement strand
CTTGCCGACCATGATCGAGAAGGCTGTAATGGTGACATCCTTGCCGGCGCGCTCGATCTTGGCTCGGCCGATCGGCAGGATGAAATCGGGGTCTTCAGGCACGTCGAACGATTGGCCGTAGAGGATCTCGTTCTCGAGGAAGATCACCGGATTTGGATCGCGGATCGCGGCCTTGAGCAGGCCCTTGGCGTCGGCGGCGCTCCACGGCGCCAGCACGCGCAGGCCCGGACAGTGGGCGTACCAGCTCGCGTAGCACTGCGAATGCTGGGCGGCGACCCGCGCGGCGGCGCCGTTGGGGCCGCGGAACACGATCGGGCAGGTCATCTGGCCACCCGACATGTAGTGCGTTTTGGAAGCCGAGTTGATGATCTGGTCCATCGCCTGCATGGCGAAGTTGAAGGTCATGAACTCGACGATCGGCTTCAGCCCGCCGAAGGCGGCGCCGACGCCCAAGCCCGTGAAGCCGTGTTCGGTGATCGGCGTGTCGATGACCCGCCGCTCGCCGAATTCCTCGAGCAGGCCCTGGCTGATCTTGTAGGCGCCCTGGTACTGCGCGACCTCCTCGCCCATCAAGAAAACCTGGCCGTCCTTGCGCATCTCCTCGGCCATGGCATCGCGCAGCGCCTCGCGCACCGTGATATGGACGGTCTTGCCCTTCCATTCGGGTTCCGCCGCCGGCGCAGGCGTGGCCGGCGGAGCCGCGGTCGGCTGCGCAGCTGCAGCTGCGGCTGGGCGCGCCGCGGGCGCCGGCGCTTCGGCCTTCGGTGCAGCGGCGGGGGCAGCGGCGGGAGCCGACTTCGCCGCATCGGCGACGCTCTCGCCCTCGGCGGCGAGAAGGCAGATCGGCGTGTTCACCGCCACACCTTCGGCGCCCTCCTCCACCAGGATCTGCGCGACCGTGCCTTCGTCGACCGCTTCGACTTCCATGGTCGCCTTGTCGGTCTCGATTTCGCAGATCACCTGGCCCGACTTCACCACGTCGCCAACCTTGACGTGCCATTTGGCAAGCTTGCCCTCCGTCATGGTCGGCGACAAAGCGGGCATCAGAACCGGAATGGGCATCAGATCAGGCCTCGACCAGGACGTCGGTCCACAATTCCGACGGATCGGGCTCGGGACTGTGCTGCGCATATTCCGCGGCGTCGTTCACGATCTTGCGGATCTCGGCGTCGACCGCCTTCAGCGCGGCTTCATCGGTCTTCTTCTCGTCGAGCAGGATCTTGCGCACATGGTCGATCGGATCGCGCTCGTTGCGATACTTGTCGACTTCTTCCTTGGTCCGGTACTTCGCCGGGTCGCTCATCGAATGGCCGCGGTAGCGATAGGTCTGCATCTCGAGGATGTACGGGCCCTTGCCGCTGCGGGCGTATTCGACGGCCTTCTCGCCGGCTGTCCGCACCGCCAGCACGTCCATGCCGTCGACGCGCTCGCCGGGGATGCTGAAGGCCTCGCCATGGCGATAGAGCTCGGTGGTGGCCGAGGCGCGCTCGACCGAGGTTCCCATGCCGTAGCGGTTGTTCTCGATGATGTAGACGACGGGGAGCTTCCAGAGGGCGGCCATGTTCATGGCCTCGTAGACCTGGCCCTGGTTGGCGCTGCCGTCGCCGAAATAGGTCAGCGAGACGTTCTTGGCGCCGTTGTACTTGTGAACGAAAGCGAGGCCGGTGCCGATCGGCACCTGGGCGCCGACGATGCCGTGGCCGCCGTAGAAGTTCTTCTCGCGGCTGAACATGTGCATGGAGCCGCCCTTGCCCTTGGAATAGCCGGTGCTGCGGCCGGTCAGCTCGGCCATCACGCCCTTGGGGTCCATGCCCGCGGCCAGCATATGGCCGTGATCGCGGTAGGAGGTGATGATGGAGTCCTTGGCCTCGATGGTCGACTGCATGCCGACGACCACGGCTTCCTGGCCGATATAGAGATGGCAGAAGCCGCCGATCAGGCCCATGCCGTAGAGCTGGCCGGCGCGCTCCTCGAAGCGGCGGATCAGCAGCATGTCGCGGTAGTAGGATTTGAGCTGCTCGGCGCTCGCGCTGTTGTCGCCGGGCGACGGCGATTTGGCGGGCGGCTTCGATCCGGCAGAAACAGATTCGTCCTTCGGCTTTACGGCCGGCTTCGCCATAGGATTCCCCTCGATAGCCCCGCGTCGGCTTATAGCATCGCTTATGCCGATGTGGTTGATCTAGCAGGAAAAAACAGACCATCGGCGAGTGCGCCGCAGCAATTGAGAGATTGTTTGCAAGCGGACGTGCGCGCCGGACAGTTTGTTTCAGCAGGCCGCGAGGCGAACCTTGATCAGCCCGTCATGGACTCGTCGGCTGCAGCTCAGCGCGTCGGCGTGAAGACGATGATGTCTTCCTTGCGCGAGAAGTTCAGCAGGATGCGGGCGCGCTCATCCAGCATGTCGGGATCGAGACTCTGGTTGCGCAACGCCGCGACGCGCCGCTCCCAGATCTTCCGCGTCGTCTCGGCTTCCGCGAGGTTCTGATCGGCGATCATGGTCTCGCGTTGCAGATGCGCCATGGCCAACAGGCCGCGATCACCGTTCACCAGGTGGTAGCCGAAATAACCGAACATCATGGCGAAGATGATCGGTACCAACATTTGACGCGGTCGCAACATATGCCGACTTTCTTGCGGCATATGGCAACATATGGTGTCCAAAAGTCAAGTTTTGCGTTTAATCAGAGGCCCTTGGCGGCCGCCAGCGCGATGCGGACGCGCCGGTTGTGGCGTCCCTTGTTGTCAATCTTGAGGATGCGGATCGGTGGCGACCCACCCGTCGACGTGAGATGGGTGCCGCCGCACGCCTGTCGATCGAGGCCTGCGATCTCGACGATGCGGATCTTGCCGTCGGGCGTCGGCGGCGGCGCCACCGAGCGGCTGCGGATCAGGCCGCGCTCGGCCTGCGCTTCGGCCATCGGGACATAGGCGAAGTTCACCGCGATATCCTGGGCGATCACGTCGTTGATCGGTCCTTCGAGCGCGCGCAGTCGGTCGTTGTCGGCGCCCGGCACGTCGAAATCCATGCGCGCCGAGCCATCCTCGGCCATCTGCACGCCGGTGACCAAAGCGCCATCGAAGCTCTGGAACACGAAGGCGTTCAGGATATGCGTGCCGGTGTGGAGCTGGCGCATGGTCCGGCGAAAGTCGGCATCGACCGCCGCCTCGACGCTGCTCGTCAGCTCGGCTTGGCTGTCGAGCAGATGCCAGAGCTTGCCTGCGCTCGTCTCGAAGCCGATCACCCTGGCCTCGCCGTCCTTCCAGCGCAGCACGCCGCGGTCGGCGAGCTGCCCTCCTCCGCCGGGATAGAACGGCGTTTCGGCGAGTGCGACCTTGCCGGGCCATGCGGCGGCGACGGTGGTTTGCACGACCAGCGTCTCGGGATGTTCATGGCAGAAAAGATGCATGGGCCACGATTAACGTCCTGGTCCCACCGGGTATTGGCGAAAATTGCCCACCGGGAGTTTCCGCAATTTCCGCAAGCGTTACGCCAGTTCCAAGTGGTGTGTATTCGCATTACTTGCCCCAGATATAGGGTCGCCGGCAGGTCGACGATGACGCGACGGCACGATCCGGGTACTATAGGGATGCTTTGTAAAAAGTCAAGCATCATTAAACAAGCGACGCAAGGCGAACCCGAGTTTTTGCGCACCATACCGCGCAAAAACTCATCGGGGTGCGCTCCGTTAAGGGACAGCCTTATGCGGCCGCGCGGGCGAACTGCAGCGGCGTGATGCCGTAGCAGCGCTTGAAATGCTTGGTGAGCGCGCTCTGGTCGTAGAAGCCGACGTCGGTCGCGACCTGGGCGATCGGTCGCGCCTGCCGGAGATGCCGGCAGGCGATGCCGAGGCGGACCTGGGTCAGGTAGGCATGCGGCGCGAGCCCGGTCGCGCGCTTGAACAGGCCGATGAGCTGGAAAGTCGTCAGGCCGACCTCCTGGGCCAGATCTTCCAGCCGAAGGTCTTCCGCATAGTCGGCGCGCATGCGCTCCTTCACACGCTTCAGCACGACCTGGTCGCGCGGCGCCGGCGCGATCCGGGGCCCGCCGCTGCCATGGCGCCGGAACAGTTGCCCGAAGGTGCCGATCAGGAGCTCGCGCTCCCGGAAGACATCGCGGCCCTGCTCGATGGCATGATGCATGGTGAGGAAGCCGTCGATGAGGTCGGGATCGAGGAACACGTTCCGCGTGAAGTAGGGCACCTGCTCGATGCCAAGGCCCAGCGCCAACTGATCGAGTGCCGCCTGGGTGAGGTAGAGCGACCGATAGCGCCAGCGCTCGCTCCAGCCCATCCAGCCGGCGTGGGGCTCGGCCGGATTGAAGACAAACAGCGTCGCGGCATGCGCCTGCTCGACCTGGCCACGGCTCTTGATCATCGAGCCGCCCTGCTCGGTGACGGCGACGACCAGCGCTTCGTGCGTGTGCGGCGGGTATTCGTGGGTCGTGAAGTCAGCGCGCAGCAGGCTGAGGCCGGTCAGATGCCGGTCCCACCAGTATTGCGTCGAGTTCCTGGGATCGAGGCGCGCCATGCTCAATTTTTACCAATACCGGATGGGAGAGCGCTACTAGCCT
>JABCYT010000392.1 GCA_013290035.1 Alphaproteobacteria bacterium | reverse complement strand
ATGAAGATGGTGGCCGCAGCCAAGCTGCGACGCGCGCAGGAGCAGGCGATGGCGGCTCGTCCCTATGCCGAGGCCATGGACAAGATCCTGGCGTCGCTGGGACAAAGCTTCAAAGGCACCGGCCCGCGCCTGCTGGCCGGCACCGGCTCCGACCAGGTCCATCTGCTGATCGTCGCCACCTCCGACCGTGGCCTGTGCGGTGCCTTCAACAGCTCGATCGTGCGCGAGGCGCGGCGGACCATCCGCGCGCTGGTGGCCGAAGGCAAGACGGTCAAGGTGCTGGCGGTCGGGCGCAAGGGCCGCGATCAGCTGCGGCGCGACTTTGGCAGCTACATAGTCGAGACGATCAGCGACCTTGGCCGGCCGCGCCTGTCGTTTGGCGACGCGCAGAAGGTGACGGCGCGGGTCATGGAGATGTTCGCGGCCGGCGAGTTCGACGTCGCCTCGGTGATCTTCAACCGCTTCAAGTCGGCGATGACCCAGATCGTCACGCGCCAGCAGCTCATCCCGCCGCCGGCCCCCGAGGGCGCCGGAACCGCGGCCCCCGCCACGGTGGGCGGCGCGGTCTACGAGTTCGAGCCGGACGAGGCGGACATCCTGGCCGACCTGCTGCCGCGCAACCTCACCGTCCAGATCTTCCGCGTGCTGCTGGAGAATGCAGCGAGCTTCTTCGGCTCGCAGATGACGGCCATGGACAGCGCATCGCGCAACGCGGGCGACGTGATCAAGGAACTGACCCTGCAGATGAACCGTTCGCGGCAGGCCTCCATCACCAAGGAACTCATCGAGATCATCTCGGGCGCCGAGGCCATCTAGGCCGGCTGCCGCGCAATCGAAGGAAAGGGATCCGTCATGGCCACCAACAACATCGGCACGATCACCCAGATCACGGGCGCGGTCGTCGACGTGCGCTTCGACGCCGACCTGCCGAACATCCTGAACGCGCTCCATGTGAACGCCGACAACCGCCTGATCGTCCTCGAGGTCGCCCAGCACCTGGGCGAGTCGGAGGTCCGCACCATCGCCATGGACACCACCGACGGCCTGGTGCGCGGCGAGAAGGCAGTCGACACCGGCAGCCCGATCGCCATGCCGGTCGGTCCCGAGACGCTCGGTCGCATCCTGAACGTCATCGGCGATCCGGTCGACGAACGCGGACCGGTCGGCCACAAGCTGACCCTGCCGATCCATCGCAATGCGCCGGCGTTCGTCGATCAGTCGACGGAAGCCCAGATCCTGGCCACCGGCATCAAGGTCGTCGACCTGCTGGCGCCCTACGCCAAGGGCGGCAAGATCGGCCTGTTCGGCGGCGCCGGCGTCGGCAAGACCGTGATGATCATGGAGTTGATCAACAACGTCGCCAAGGCGCACGGCGGCGTGTCGGTGTTCGCCGGCGTCGGCGAGCGCACCCGCGAAGGCAACGACCTCTATCACGAGATGATCGAATCGGGCGTCATCAAGCTCGATGGTCCGGGTTCCAAGGTGGCGCTGGTCTATGGCCAGATGAACGAGCCGCCGGGCGCGCGCGCCCGTGTCGGCCTGTCGGGCCTCACCGTCGCCGAATACTTCCGCGACGCCGAGGGCCAGGATGTGCTGTTCTTCGTCGACAACATCTTCCGGTTCACCCAGGCCGGCTCGGAAGTCTCGGCGTTGCTCGGCCGTATCCCCTCGGCGGTGGGCTATCAGCCGACGCTGTCGACCGACATGGGCGCGCTGCAGGAGCGCATCACTTCAACCAAGAAGGGTTCGATCACCTCGGTGCAGGCGATCTACGTACCAGCCGACGACCTGACCGACCCCGCACCCGCCACCTCGTTCGCCCATCTGGACGCGACCACGGTGCTCAGCCGATCGATCGCCGAGATGGCCATCTTCCCGGCCGTCGATCCGCTCGATTCGACCTCGCGCATGCTCGATCCGCGGATCGTCGGCGAGGAGCACTATCAGGTGGCGCTGTCCGTGCAGCGCGTGCTGCAGCAATACAAGTCGCTGCAGGACATCATCGCCATTCTCGGCATGGACGAGCTCTCGGAAGAGGACAAGCTGGTGGTGTCGCGCGCCCGCAAGATCCAGCGCTTCCTCAGCCAACCGTTCCACGTCGCCGAGGTCTTCACCGGCACGCCGGGCGTGTTCGTGAAGCTCGAGGACACGATCAAAGCCTTCAAAGGCATCGTCGCGGGCGACTACGACGACCTGCCGGAAGTCGCCTTCTACATGGTCGGCACCATCGACGAAGCAGTCGCCAAGGCCAAGAAGCTCGCCGCCGAGGCCTAAGCCGATGGCCAAGGTCTCCTTCCAGCTGGTCATGCCCGAGCGCGAAGTGCTCGCGATCGAGGCCGACATGGTCGTGGTGCCGGGCAGCGAAGGCGACTTCGGCGTCCTGCATGGCCATGCGCCGCTGATCTCGACCGTCCGGCCGGGCGTGCTGGAAGTGCTGCAGGGCAACAAGGTCGAGCAGCGCTTCCTGGTGGTCGGCGGCTTCGCCGAGGTGACGCCCGAGCGCTGCACCGTGCTGGCCGACGAGGTGATGCCGTTCGCGGAGGTGACGCCCGAGCAGCTCGCCGAGCGCGAGCAGGCGGCCGAGCGCGAGTTGGTCGACGCCGCCACCGACGCCGAAAAGGCCGCCGCCCAGAAGGATCTGGCAGTGGCCAAGGACCTCCGGCGGGCCCAAGCCTATTACGCCAGCCGCTGATTTCAGTCCCTACGCGAAACTTTCTTTCGAGATGTGCACGGGCTGGCCATTGAAAGCCGGCCCAAGGCCCGCTTTATTATCCTTAAGCGACAAGGCGCCGAGGGTTCTCGACCATGGGTAACTGGACACTCGAAACGATCTCGTGGGATCGGTTCGACGCGTCGAAAGTCGATCCGGAGATCCTGCGCAACATCAAGGCCGCGGCCCTGGTGGAGCGGAACGCCGACGATTACGGCATCTATCTCGGCCGCGTCTTCGCCGACGATGCCGCTTTCATGGAATCGGTGAACGGCTGGGTCGTGGAAGAGATCCAGCACGGCATGGCGTTGGGTCGCTGGGTGCAACTGGCCGACCCGGGCTGGGATTTCGACGCCGCATTCGCCCGCTTCCGCGCCGGGTACAAGGTGCCGCTCGAGGCCAACGGTTCGGTGCGCGGCAGCCAGGCCGGCGAGATGATGGCGCGCTGCATCGTCGAGACCGGCACCAGCTCCTACTACAGCGCGCTCAAGGACGCGGCGGCGGAGCCTGTTCTGAAGCAGGTCTGCACCAAGATCGCCGCCGACGAGTTCCGCCACTACAAGCTCTTCTACGCCCACCTGCGGCGCTGCCTGAAGCGCGATCGCCTCAGCCGCTGGAGCCGGCTGCGCATCGGCTGGGGTCGCCTCGCCGAGAGCGAGGACGACGAGTTGGCCTACGCCTACTTCGCCGCCAATGAACCCGCCGACGCGGTCTACGACCGCAAGCGCAGCATGCAGGCCTATGCGCGCCGCGCCTATCCGCTCTACCGGCAAACCCATGTGCAGCGCGCCATGGCCATGGTGCTGAAGGCAATCGGCCTGCAGCCTCAGGGCTGGCTGAACCGCCTGCTGACCCGCATCGGCCTGTGGTTCCTGAGCCGCAACGCCGCCAAGCTCGCCGAGCAGGGCGCCTAGGCGCCCCGAGTCATTTCACCAGGTCGTCGAATTCCTTCAGCACGGCTTGGTAGACCGCGCGCTTGAACGGCACGACGTGGTCGAGCATGTCGCGCGCGGCCTGCCACTGCCAGGCGTCGAACTCGCGGTCGTGGGCTGCGATGTCGATGTCGGCGTCGCGGCCGGTGAAGGCCAGCGCAAACCATTTCTGCGCCTGGCCGCGCCAGCGGCCCTTCCAGTGGGCGGGGCGCAGTGCCTGCGGCACGTCGTAGGTGATCCACCGGGCGCTTTCGCGCAACAGCAGCGCCCTGGTCGTGCCGACCTCCTCCCACAATTCGCGGCAGGCGGCTTCGACGGCGGTCTCGCCATCGTCGATGCCGCCTTGCGGCATCTGCCAGGCGTCGGGCTGCTTGGCGCGGCGTCCGACGAAGATCCGCCGGTCGGCGGCGATCAGCATCAGGCCGACATTGCGGCGGTAGAATTCGGGGCGGCCGCGAATCATGGGCGGAGCTGCGCCGGCTGGGCGCGCATCCTCGCCATGCAGGCGTCGCGGCATTCGAAGTGGCCGATGATCGGCACGAACGAGGCGGCGGGCCGTTCGGGACGCCGCCTGAACCACGCCAGGAGGGCGTCGATCGCCTCGTCGTCGGGCTGCATCACGCCAAAGCCGTGGCGCGGCGGCTGCTCGGGCGCGGTCTCACCGGCCCAGGCGACCAGGCGGTCGAGATTTCCCGCGATGCCACCGTCGGCCAGCTTGTAGTCGAGCACGTCAGCGGTGCGCGCGTAGCCCGTGCCCAGTTCCACGGTCAGCCGATGGACGGCGGCGGTGGCCGGCGTCGGGTTGATCTCGATCAGGGCGAGGCCGCGGTCGGCGATCTCCTTGAGGACCGGCCGCACGGCTGATTCGGACTGCGAGACCGGGCCGGCCGAGGCGATGACGAAGCCGACATAACCCTCGCCGCGGGCCATCGCGGCGCGCAGCCGCCGCA
>JABCYT010000391.1 GCA_013290035.1 Alphaproteobacteria bacterium | reverse complement strand
AGCGGCTGATGGACATCCATTTCGACAACCAGGCGGTCATCGTGACCGGCGCCGCGCGCGGCATCGGCGGCGGCATCGTCGAGGGCTTCGTCGAACGCGGCGCCAAGGTCTGGGCCTGCGACGTCCTAGAAGGCGAGCTGGCGGCGCTGAAGGCGCGGGCCACGCCCAAGCGCGGCGGCGCGCTGGAGACGCGGCAGGTCGACGTGACACGGTCGGCCGAGGTCGACGGCTTGGTGCGCGAGGTCGAACGGGCCTGCGGCGCGGTCGACGTGCTGGTGCATGTCGCCGGCGGCGTGCGCGGCCAGGTCAGGCGCCCGGTCGAGGAGGTCAGCGACCAGGACTGGCGCGCGATCTATGCCGTCAATGTCGAAGGCGCGTTCTTCGCCAGCCGCGCCGTGGCGCCGGGCATGAAGAAGAAGGCGCGCGGCCGCATCATCGTGATTGCCAGCCGCGCCGGCCTGGGCGTCAGCCTGACCGGAATCCAGTCTTACGGCACGGCCAAGGCGGCGCAGCTCGGCCTGGTGCGCCAGCTCGCGCACGAGCTCGGGCCCAGCGGCATCACGGTCAACGCCGTGGCGCCGGGCTTCCTGCGCACCAGCCCCGACTACGAACGGCAATGGCAGTCCTACGGGCCGGACGGCCAGAGGGCCATGATCGAGCGCGTCGCCATGCGCCGCCTGGGCGAGCCCAGGGACATCGCCCATGCCGTGATGTTCCTGGCCTCGCCCTACGCGTCGTGGATCACCGGCCAGGTGCTGCCGGTGACCGGCAGCCCGCTCGCCTGAGCGTCATGCTCCTCTCCCCGATATGGTAGGGAGAGGAATTTGGGGAGGAGGAGGAGACCATGTCTGCACGCCCGACCGTCGTTCCCAAGCCGGAGGAGCAGGAGCAACCTTGGCAGTGGTCCGAGCCGCGCTGGCGCGGCATTGTCGAGCGCGTGCGCGCCGGCAGGACGCTGCGGCCCGACATCTGGCCGGACGGCGCGCGCTGCGCCGTGGCGCTCTCGTTCGACTCCGACCACGAGACCGGCGAGCTGCGTGAAGGCGGCGAGTCGATCGGTCGCCTGAGCCAAGGCCAGTACGGCACCCGCGCCGGCATCCCGCGCATCCTGGCGCTGCTGCAGAAATACGCGATCCCGGCCACCTTCTATGTGCCGGCGGTCTCGGCCATGCTCCATCCCGACGAGCAGCGCCGCGTCACAGCCGAGGGCCACGAGATCGGCATCCACGGCTGGATCCACGAGCGCAACTCGATCCTGCCGGAGGCTTCGGAGCGCGACCTGCAGATGCGCTCGGCCGACATGCTGGAGAGAGTCTCCGGCCAGCGCCCGGTCGGCATCCGCACGCCGTCCTGGGATTTCTCCCCGAACACGCTCGCCATCACGCGCGACATGGGATTGCTCTACGATTCGTCGCTGATGGCCGACGACGACTGCTACGAGTTGCTGCTCGACGGCCAGCCGACCGGCGTCGTCGAGCTGCCGGTCGAGTGGATCCGCGACGATGCGGTCTACTTCAACATGAACCGCTTCGCATCGCTGCGCCCCTACACGCCGCCCTCGGGCGCGCTGGAGATCTTCCGGCGCGAGTTCGACATGGCCTATGCCGAGGGCGGGCTCTTCCAGCTCACGATGCATCCGCACATCATCGGCCACCGCTCGCGCATGATGATCCTGGACGAGCTGATCCGGCATATCCGCGCGCACGCCGGCATCTGGTTCGCGACGCATGCCGACGTCGCGCGCTACGTCAAGCAGAACAGCTGAACGGCAGAGGAGGCAGGGAATGAAACGGACAATTCTGGCAGTGCTGGCCGCACTCGCGGCGGCAGCGACGTTCGCCGTCCCAGGCGGCGCCTGGGCGCAGGGCAAGTACGTCCACGCCAACAACAGCGGCTACGACAACCTCGATCCGCATGTCATCTTCGACGTCGGCCGCGCCGCGTCGCGCATAAACTTCTACGACGGGCTCTATCGCTGGGTCGACAACCCGCCGAAGATGATCCCGTGGCTGGCGGAAAGCTACAGGTCCTCGCCCGATGGAAAGACGTGGACCTTCAACCTGCGCAAAGGCGTGAAGTTCCACGACGGCAGCGAAATGACCGCCGACGACGTGGTCTACAGCATCGAGCGCATGCTGGCGACGAAGAAGGGCGCATCCTCGCTGTTCCTGCCGATCATCGCGCCCGGCAGCACCAAGGCGCCCGACAAGTACACGGTGGTATTCACCCTGAAGGAACCGTCGGCCATCTTCCTGGCCACCGTGCCGGAAATCCTGGTGGTCAATGCCAAGCTGGTGAAAAGTAACGAAAAGGACGCCGACTGGGGCCAGGCCTGGCTGGCCAAGAACGTCGCCAGCACCGGCTCGTACAAGCTGAAGCGCTACGATCCGGCAATCGGCTTCGTCGGCGAGCGGTTCAAGGAGCATTTCGCCGGCTGGGGCCCGAAAGCCTTCGACGAGATCGAGTTCCGCACCGTGCTGGAGACCAACACCCGCGTTCAGGGGCTGATCAAGGGCGACTTCCAGGGCACCGACGGCTACCTGCCCTATGACCAGATCCTGCGCTTGAAGCAGGTCAAGAACGTGCAGATTCTCGAGCAGGAATCGATGCGCGTCTTCTACTTCAACATCGACAACGACCGGCCGCCGCTGAACGACGTGCACTTCCGCCGGGCGCTGGCCTACGCCTTCGACTATGACGGCTTCATCAAGGACATCCTGAAGGACGCGGTCATCCGCGATCCCAGCCCGAACCCGAACAATCTGTGGGGCGCGCCCAAGGACCTCAAAGGCTACGCCTATGACCTGGAAAAGGCCAAGGCCGAGCTTGCCCAGGTCAAGGAGCCGCTGCGGCCGATCACGATCGGCACGCTGGCCGGGTTCAGCGAGACCGAGCAGGCGGCCACGCTGCTGCAGAACGGCGCCAAGAAGATCGGCATCGACATCAAGATCGAATCGGCGCCCTGGCCGGTCGTGCAAAGCCGGATGCAGGATCGCGAAAAGAACTACGACATGGTGCCGCTGTGGAAGAGCACCTACTACGTCGATCCCAACAACTGGGTCGGCGAAATGTACGGCTCGCGCTACATCGGAACGCGCAACACCTCGTACGTCAAGGATCCCGAGATGGACAAATGGATCGACGAGGCCCTGGCGACCAACGACCAGGACAAACGGCGCGTGCTCTACGAGAAGGCGGCGACCAAGGCGACCGACGAGGCGATGGGCATCTTCGTCTACAACACGAAGTGGTACGGCCCCTACGCCGCCAATATCGGCGGAATCCGCTTCAGCCCGATCGGCAGCGGACAGGACATGCGCTGGGCCTACTATAAGTAAGTGATTCATGGTCTTCCGGACCGCGAGCCTCCGGCTCGCTCTTGTTCATGAGCGAGCCGGAGGCTCGCGGTCCGGAAGAGTGCACGAGGCCGTTCGATGCGCCGCCTGGAGATGATCGTTTCGCGACTGGCCTGGTTCGTGCCCACGCTGGCCGGGCTCGTCGTCATCGTCTTCCTGATCTCCAATGTGATTCCCACCGATCCGGTGCGCGTTCTCCTGGGCGAGAACGCGACGCCCGCGCAGGTCGAGGCGATGCGCATCAAGCTCGGCTACGACCAGCCGCTCTGGGTCCAGCTCGCGCGGCACTTCCGCGACGTCCTGACCGGCAATCTCGGCATCAGCATCTACAGCCAGCGCCCGATATCGGAGGACCTGGCGCAGCGCCTGCCGGCCACCCTGGAGCTGACCATGGTCGCCATCACGCTGTCGATCGCGCTCGGCATTCCGCTGGGCGTGGTATCGGCGCTCAGGCGCAATTCGCTGTGGGACCATGTCGTGCGGGTGCTGAGCGTCTCCGGCCTCGCCATTGCCGCGTTCTGGCTGGCGATGCTGCTGCAGTTCCTGTTTGCCATGAAGCTGGGCGCCGCACCGCTCAACAGCCGGATCGACGGCTTCGGCCCCACGCCCGTGACCGGCTTCATGATCGTCGATTCGCTGCTCGACTGGGACATGGACTCGCTGCGCAGCGCGCTCTCCCACCTGGCCTTGCCGGCGCTGACCTTGGCGCTGCCGGCAGCCGCGACGATCGTCCGTTTCACCCGGGCCGGCGTGCTCGACGTCATCAACAGCAACCATGTGCTCTACCAGCGCGCCATGGGCCTGCCGCCCGGCCTGATCGTGTGGAAATACGTGCTGCGCAACGCCCTGATTTCGACGGTCACCCAGATCGGCCTGATCTTCGGCGTACTGGTGACCAACGCGGTGATCGTCGAGACGGTGTTCGACTGGCCCGGCATCGGCACATATGCCGTGCAGTCGATCCTGCAGTCCGACCACAAGGCGATCATCGGCTTCACGATCTGGATCGGTGCCCTGATCGTGATCGTCAACCTGCTGGTCGACATCGTCCATTCGTTCATCGACCCGCGAGGATCACGATGATGCCGGGCTGGCGGCGCGGGTTGGGCCGGTTTGCGCGCGACCGCGCCGCGGCGTTGGGCGTGGCGCTGCTGGTCGTGCTGATCGTGGCGGCGATATTCGCGCCCATCCTGGCGCCGTATCCCGGCGACGTCGCGGACTTCCACACCGCTAACCGCCTGC
>JABCYT010000390.1 GCA_013290035.1 Alphaproteobacteria bacterium | reverse complement strand
GTACGGACTGCGACCGAGCGGCCGGCTCGGTAACGAATTGATGAGGGGCCAAATCCGCGCCTGACCGGCGCGCGTAGAGGAAGCATGCGGTGCCTCCTCGGCCTTCTCCTGCTCGTCTTGGCGGCCTCAGCGCACGCCGAGACGCCCTCGCTGCCCTGGCAGAAGTGGGATCCCGCGCTGTTCGACCGCGCCGCGCGCGAGGACAAGTACATCCTGCTGCACATGGCGGCGGTGTGGTGCCACTGGTGCCACGTCATGGAGCGCACGACCTACCGCGATGCCGCCATCCAGCAGCGCATCGCCGACAGGTTCATCCCCGTGCGGGTCGACCAGGATTCCGACCCGGCGCTGTCCTACCGCTACGAGAACTGGGGCTGGCCTGCCACCATCATGCTCGACAAGGACGGCAACGAAATCTTCAAGCGCCGTGGCTACATCCCGCCCGAGCTGTTCGCCAAGCTGCTGGCCGCCGTGATCGAGGATCCCTCGGCGCTGCCGACCTACGACGTCGGCAGTTCAGTCGATGCCAACGCCGTCGCCCTGTCGGCCGAGCGACGCGCGCGCACCGAAGACCTTCTGCTAAAGAGCTACGACAAAACCAACGGCGGCTTTGGCGACACGCACCGCTTCATCCATGGCGACACGCTCGAATGGGCGCTGGAACGCAGCCGCACCCTGCAGCGCAATGCCGACCCGGCGACGTGGCGCGAGGTGTCGGCTCGCACCCTGGCCGGTGCGCGTCGTCTCATCGATCCGGTGTGGGGCGGCATGTTCCAGTATTCCGACAGGCTCGACTGGTCGGGACCGCACTACGAGAAGCTCTTGAACATCCAGCGCGATGCCCTGCGCGCCTATGTCCTGGCCTGGCAGATCGGCCACGATCCCGCCGACCTTGCCGCGGCGCGCGACATCGGCCGCTGGCTGATGGACTTCATGCGCGCGCCGACCGGCGCCTTCTACACCAGCCAGGACGCCGATGCCGGCTCGCTGCCCGGCGATGCGTTCTATGCGCTGGGCGATCGCGAGCGTCGCGCCGGGCGGCAGCCGCCGATCGACCGCAATGCCTACGCCCGCGAGAATGGCTGGGCGATCGCAAGCCTGGCCACGCTCTACGACGTCACCGGCGACCAGGCGCTGATCGACGCGGCGGTCCGCGCCTTCGATTGGGTGATCGCCAATCGGCGGGCGCCCAACGGCGGCTTCGGCCACGGCCGGGCCAGCGATGACGACACCCATCTCGGCGACACGCTGGCCGTTGGCGAGGCGGCCCTGGCGCTTTACCGCAGCACCGCCCAGCGCCGCTTTCTCGCCCTGGCGATCGAGATCGGCGACGTGATCGTGCGCGATCATCGCGATGCCAGCGGCGGCTTCATGGTGCGCCGGCCCGAACCGGGCGCGAAGGGCGTGCTGGCCAGGCCGGTGAAGCAGGTCGACGAGAATGTCGCCACGGTCCGCCTGCTCAATCTCCTGGCCCGCCAGGCCGCACGGCCCGCCTTCAGCGAAGCAGCCCGACACGGCATGCGCTACCTGGTGGCGCTGGCCGAGGACGATCTCATCGTGCCCGGCGCCCTGCTGGCCGACCGCGAGCTGTCGCGCGAGCCCGCCCATGTCACCGTCGTCGGCGCCAAGGACGATCCTGCGGCCCGCACCCTCTACGAGGCCGCGCGCACCTACCCGACGCGCTACTTGCGTATCGAATGGCTCGACCGCCGCGAAGGTCCGCTGCCGGCCGCCGACATTGAATATCCCGAGATGCCGGAGGCGGCGGCATTTGCGTGCGCCAACGGCGCCTGCTCCACCCCGGTGTTCAGCGCCGACGAGGTCCATCGCATCGCAGCCAGGGTCGACGACCGCTGAAATCACGCCCGAGGATCCGGACGGCTATCGCGTCGTCCTGCAGCAGGCCGCCTCGGCCCGTTAAGGGGCATTTCAGGGCCTTTTGGCCACCCCTTGCGCCCATGGGATGCGGGGGCCACATTGCGGGCAACGCAAATTCCCCCCGTTCGAGGATCCATGGAACCGATGCTGAAGGGCGCCGCGCCGCAGGCTGCCCCCGCCGATCTCATCAAGGACAGCGATCAGACCAAGTTCGCCAAGGACGTGCTCGAAGCCTCGCGCACCGTGCCGGTGATCGTCGATTTCTGGGCGCCGTGGTGCGGGCCGTGCAAGCAGCTCCAGCCCGCCATCGAAAAGGTGGTGAAGGCCGCCAACGGCGCGGTGAAGCTGGTCAAGATCAACATCGACCAGAACCAGATGCTGGCGCAGCAGCTGCGCATCCAGTCGATCCCGGCAGTCTATGCCTTCTTCGGCGGCCGGCCGGTCGACGGTTTCATGGGCGCCGTGCCCGAGAGCCAGATCAAGCAGTTCGTCGACCGCTTGGTCCAGGCGGCGGGCGGCGCGCCGGGCGCTGACGGCGGACCGGGCGACGAAATTCCCGAGCTGCTCGAGCACGCCAAGGCGGCGGTGGCGCAGAACGACTGGGATCTCGCCGCGCGCGTCTACAGCGAGATCCTGGGGGTCGAGCCGACCCATGTCGCGGCCCTGGCCGGCATGGCGCGCTATCACGTGCAGCACGGCGACCTCGAGCAGGCCAAGGAGTTGCTCGCTCAGGTGCCGGCGAAAGACAAGACCAATCCCGACGTCGTCACCGTCCAGGCTTCGATCGACCTTGCGGAAAAAGCCAAGGAAGCCGGCCCCGTCGACGACCTCAAGGCCAAGGCTGCGGCGGATCCGAAGGACATGCAGGCCCGTCTCGATCTCACCATGGCCTATTGGGCGAACAACCAGCGCCAGGAAGCGATCGACGAGCTGCTCGCCATGATCAAGGCCGACCGCAAGTGGAACGAGGAAGCCGCCCGCATGCAGCTCCTGAAGTTCTTCGAAGCGCTGGGCTTTTCCGATCCGCTCGCCGTCGACGGCCGCAAGCGGCTGTCGACCGTCCTGTTCTCCTGAGCGCCGGCGCGGCGGCGCCATGACCGGCCGCACGCCCCAGCGGACGCCTGGCGAGCGCAGCCCTCGCCGCAATCCCTTCGAACCCAGGTTCGAGCAGCTGCCCGAGACGCTGCCGATCTTTCCGTTGTCGGGCGTCCTGCTGCTGCCCGGCGGCAAGCTGCCGCTCAACGTCTTCGAGCCGCGCTATCTCGCCATGGTGTTCGACGCGCTGGCCGGACATCGCATGATCGGCATGGTGCAGCCCCAGCAGCCCGGCGGCTTTGCCGGCGACGGCCTGCCGACCGACGACGGCCGGCCCAAGGTCCACAAGGTGGGCTGTGCCGGGCGCATCGTGAGCTTCAACGAGACCGAGGACGGCCGCCTGCTGCTGGCGCTGAGCGGCGTCTGCCGTTTCGACATCGTGCGCGAGCTCGACCTCGCCCACGGCGGCTATCGCCGCGTCTCCTCGGTATTCTCGCCCTATCGCGCCGACCTCGATCATGCCGACGAGCCGATCGAGCTCGACCGCGACCGCCTGATGGCGGCGCTGGCCGCCTTTTTCCGCGGCCGCAACCTCTCGACCGACTGGGAAGCGGTGAAGCAGGCGGCCGACGCCAATCTCGTGACCTCGCTGTCGATGGTCCTGCCGTTCGGTCCGGCCGAGAAGCAGGCGCTTTTGGAAGCCGCCGACAGTACGGCGCGCGCCAAGCTCCTGATCGCCTTCCTGGAAATGAACGCCTTCGGCCAATCGTCGGAAGACCCGCCGAGACGCACCAATTAGGGCCGTGCTATAAATCTGGCCAACGAAAACAAGGACGAAAGCGCGCGATGAACCCTCCATCGGACGAGCCTGCCGCCGCGCCGCCGCGCCGCGCCGGCGTCGATCCCAAGCTGCTGGAAATCCTGGTGTGTCCCGCCACGCACGGGCCGCTGGAGTACGACGCTGCGGCGGGTGAATTGATCAGCCGCAAGGCCGGCCTCGCCTATCCCATCCGCGACGGCATTCCCATCATGCTGGTGAGCGAGGCGCGTTCGCTCAAGGACACGCCGTGAACGCGCCCGACAAGCCCCCCGAGAAAGCCCAGGACCAGTTCGCCAAGGCCGTACCCGACGAGGGCAGCTACGAATCCTCGACGGCGCCCTGGCCGACCGAGCTGCGCCTGTTCAAGGAAGAAGCCAGGCTCGAGATCGAATTCTCCGATGGCCGCACGCATTCCCTGCCGGCGGAATATCTCCGGGTCGAAAGTCCCTCGGCCGAAGTGCAGGGCCACGGCCCCAGCCAGAAGAGGATCATCTCCGGCCGCCGCCACGTGAAGATCGCCGCCGTCGAGCCGGTCGGCCACTACGCCATCCGCATCGTGTTCGACGACAAGCACGATACCGGCATCTACAGCTGGTCGTACCTGCGCGAGCTCGGCGACACCTATGCCGAGCGCTGGGCCGCCTACCAGGCCGCCCTGCTCTATCGCGGATTGAGCCGCGACGCCTAGACCGCGATGAAGATCGTCATCGCCGGCGCCGGCATCGGCGGCTTGACCGCCGCGATGTGCCTCAGCCGCGCCGGCTTCGACGTCGAGGTATTCGAGACAGTGGGCGAGCTGCGGGCGCTGGGTGTCGGCATCAACATCCAGGCGGCCGCCGTCCGTATCCTCTCCGGCCTCGGCCTCGAA
>JABCYT010000389.1 GCA_013290035.1 Alphaproteobacteria bacterium | reverse complement strand
ATTGTACACGGTCGGCCGGCAGATCAGCGAGGCGATCGCGCTGCATGAGGGCCTGTCGCGCCGCGACGCCCTGGACAAGGCGGTCGAGATGCTGCGCCGCGTCCAAATGCCCGAGGCCGAACGGCGCGCCCAGGCCTATCCGCACCAGCTTTCCGGCGGCATGCGCCAGCGCGTGATGATCGCCATGGCGCTCGCGTGCAATCCCAAGGTGCTGATCGCCGACGAGCCGACGACGGCGCTCGACGTCACCATCCAGGCGCAGATCCTCGACCTGATGCGCGAGTTGCAGGAGACGTTCGGCACCGCCATCATCCTGATCACGCACGACATGGGCGTGGTGGCCGAGAACGCCGACCGGGTCGTGGTGATGTATGCCGGCCGCAAGGTCGAAGAGGCCGCCGCCACCGAGCTGTTCGACAATCCGGGCCATCCCTACACCAAGGGCCTGCTGGGCTCGATCCCGCATCTCGACACCGCCGCGCGCACCACCCGGCGCACGCGGCTGGCTGAGATCAAGGGCATGGTGCCGTCGCTGTTCAATCTGCCGGCGGGTTGCAGCTTCGCACCGCGCTGCGCCCTGGCGACCGACGAATGCCGCGCCGCCCCGCCGCCGCTGGAACAGCATCGTCCCGGGCACTGGATCGCCTGCTGGCATGCCGACCGGCTGTTGCAGGGGTTGGCATGACCGTCGGTCGGTCAGGGCAGAAGACGGGACGCGAGGCGCTGCTTGAGGTCAAGGACCTCAAGAAGCACTTCCCGATCTACAAGGGCGTGTTCTCGCGCGTCTCCGGCCAGGTCTATGCGGTGGACGGCGTGTCGTTCGAGATCGGCCGCGGCGAGACCCTGGGCCTGGTGGGCGAAAGCGGCTGCGGCAAGTCGACGGTGGGCCGCACGCTGCTCCGGCTGCTCGAGCCGACCGACGGCACGATCAGGATGGGCGGCGAGGACATCACCCACCTCGACCGCGAGGGACTGCTGCCCTACCGGCGGCGCATGCAGATGATCTATCAGGATCCCTACGCGTCGCTGAACCCACGCATGTCGGCCGGCGAGATCGTCGGCGAGCCGCTGATCATCCACGATGTCGGCACGCCCCAGGAGCGCCGCGACAAGGTCGCCGCGCTGTTCGAGCGGGTCGGCCTCAGGCCGGAGGCGATGCTGAATTATCCGCACGAATTCTCCGGCGGCCAGCGCCAGCGCATCGGCATCGCCCGGGCGCTGGCCCTCAGCCCCGACCTGATCGTGGGCGACGAGCCGGTCTCGGCGCTCGACGTGTCGATCCAGGCGCAGATCATCAACCTGCTGATGGACCTGCAGGACGAGTTCAAGCTCTCCTACCTGTTCGTCGCCCACGATCTCGCCGTGGTCGAGCACATCAGCCACCGGGTCGCGGTGATGTATCTCGGGCGCATCGTCGAGATGACCGACAAGCAGAGCCTGTTCGAGATGCCGCTGCACCCCTACACCGAAGCGCTGCTGTCGGCCGTGCCGATCCCGAAATCGGCGGCGCGGGCGCGCAAGCGGGTGATCCTGAAGGGCGACGTGCCGAGCCCGATCAACCCGCCGTCGGGCTGCCACTTCCACGCCCGCTGCCCCTACGCCATGCCGCGCTGCCGGACCGACGTGCCGGCGCTGCGTGAGGTGAAGCCGGGCCATTGGGCCTCGTGCCACCTGCACGACGGCGGTGTGACGTTTCCTTTGGCGGCGGCCTAACCTTCATCTTCTTGTTCCTCTCCCCCTTGGGGGAGAGGCTAGGTGAGGGGGACGGGCGTTAACCACCTGTTCGATCTCCGCCCAAATGCCCTCCGGATTCTGCACCACGTCATTCGCCCAGAAGCGCACCATGCGCCACCCTTCGCGCTCCATCGCCGCGGCGCGGCGCGCATCCGCTCCGACCTGAAAGGCATGATGATCGCCGTCGATCTCGATCACCAGTTTCAGCGATAGGCCGGCGAAGTCTGCAAAATATGGCCCGATAGGATGCTGCCGGCGGAACTTCGCCCCGCCGATGCGGCGCGCTCGAAGCAGTTCCCAGACCTTGCGCTCGGCGCGGCTGCCGTCGCGACGGAGGTCGCGTGCCTTCTCGGCGTCGTAATCGTCTCGGCCCACAACCCCCTCACCTAGCCTCTCCCCCAAGGGGGGAGAGGAATATGAGAAGATTACGAGGAAACTGAGACGATCACACCGACCCCCTCAACCGCGGATCGAGCAGGTCGCGGATGCCGTCGCCCAGGAGGTTGAAGGCCAGCACCGTGATCGTGATCGCGACGCCGGGAAACAGCACCAGCCACCATGGCGGCACCAGGCCGGCATTGAGGGCGTCGGACAGCATGTTGCCCCAGGTCGGCGACGGCGGCGGGATGCCGACGCCCAAAAAGCCCAGCGAGGCCTCGATGACGATGGCGACGCCGAGATGCGTGGTCGCCAGGATCATGTAGGGCGCCACGCATTGCGGCAGGATGTGGCGAAACATCAGGCGCTTGTGCGAGGCGCCCAGGCCACGCGCCGCCTCGACATACTGGATCTCCTTGAGCGACAGCACGACCGAACGGATCACCCGGCCGCCGAACGGGATGCGCGTGATGGCGATGGCCACGATCACCGTGCCCAGGCCGCCGCCCAGCGCCATGGCGATCGCCATGGCCAGGATCAGGTCGGGAAAGGATTGCAGGAACTCGATCAGGCGCTGGCTCGCCATGTCGAAGCGGCCGCCGAAATAGCCGCAGGCCAGGCCCCACAGCGCGCCCACCGTGGTGCCGAACAGCACCGCGCCGAACGCCACGGTGAGCGAGGCGCGGCTGCCGTAGATCACGCGGCTCAAGGTGTCGCGGCCGATCTGGTCGGTGCCGAACCAGTGCTGTTCGCTGGGCGGCTTCTGCATCGAGCGGAAGTCGGATTTCAGCGGCTCGTAGGGCACGATGACGGGGGCGGCGACCGCCATGGCGACGATCGCTGCGGCGATGCAGCCCCAGAACGCCGAGAACGGCGCACGCCGGAAGAACATGCCGATGCCGCGCAGCGCCGAGCGGGCGCGCGAGGCGGTGGTTGGCAAGGCCGGTTGGGCGGGAAAGATCGCGGTCATCGGGTGCAGTTCATCTGTAGCGGATTCGGGGATCGAGCAGGGCGATCGTGACGTCGACCACGATGTTCAGCAGGACGAACACCACGGCGTAGACGAACACCAGGTTCTGCATGACGAAGACGTCGCGCTCGCTCACCGCTGTGAACATCGCGTAGCCCAGCCCCGGCGTGCCGAACGCGCGCTCGACCGGGATCGATCCTGCCAGCACCAGGCCCAGCAGCACGCCCGACAGCGTGATCACCGGCAAGAGCGCATTGGGCAGCGCGTGCAGGGCGATGACCAGGCGGTTGTTCAACCCCTTGGCGCGCGCCGTCCGCACATAATCCTCGCGGATCACTTCCAGGAGGCTGGAACGGCCCATGCGGGCGATGTAGGCGGCCTGGCCGAGGCCGAGCACGATCGCCGGACCGACCACGAGCTGCAGGTTGGCCACCGGATCGGCGAGCAGCGAGGCGCCGGCCATCGGCGCGCGATAGCCGAACCAGAACAGCAGCGCGAGCACGATCAGCATGCCGACCCAGAAGCCCGGCACCGCGATGAACAGGATGCTGATGAAACGCACCAGGCTGTCGGAGATGGTGTTGGGCCGGAGCGCGCTCACGATCGCCACCGGGATGCCGACCAGCCACGACAGCACGACCGAGATCAGGGCGATCTCGGCGGTCAGCGGACCGCGGCGCAGGATCATGTCGGCGACACTTTCGGAGCGAAAGAACGAGTGGCCGAAATCGCCGCGCACGATGTCCTTCACCCAGGCAAGATACTGCACCCACAGCGGATCGCTGAGGCCAAGCGCGGCCATGTAGCCCGCACGCTCCTGTTCGGAGAGCTTGGTGAAGCCTTCCGGTCCGAAGATCGCGACCAGCGGATCGCCGGGCAGGATGCGCATCACCGCGAAGACCATGATCGACACGCCGATCACCGTCAGCGCGCCGAAGGCCAGCCGCCGTGCGATGTAGCTATACATCAGGCCATTTCTGGCATCGTGGCCGGTCGATATTCATCGGCGTTGCCTCCCCAGGCGTGGTGTTCTTGCCGCCCATCATAGGGCCTAGTCGGGGGCAGGAGCGACTCCTGTTACGCGATGACGCCCGAGAACTGGGCTTGGTCCGAAGCCGATCGCATCTAGCCCTTGTCGCGGTGATTTGCAGCGATGACTTCTTCAACTAGAGAAGCGCGCCAGACCGCCGCTATTGACAAGTTTTTGGCGCGACGGATAGTCGATTCGCCGTCAGCTGAGACCCAAGAAGCAAAATCAAAGTCGTCATTTAGGGAGGAGTTCATGCTCCGGCACATCGGGAGAGCCGCGACTCTCGCCGTCGCGTTGATCGCTGCCGCCGTGGCGCCGCTTTGCGCCCAGGACGAGAAGGGCACGCTCATCTTCGCCGTCGAGACGCTGGGCGCCCAGACGCTCGATCCGATCCTCGAAGGGCGGCCGGGCAATGCCGTCTACCAGGCGGTCATGTACGACTCCCTGGTCGGCTTCGACCTCGAGAAGGGCGGCGTCGGCCCCGGCGTC
>JABCYT010000388.1 GCA_013290035.1 Alphaproteobacteria bacterium | reverse complement strand
CGCCCCAACCAGCCGACGGCGGCGCGACACTCGGCGACGATGTCGGAGAGCGTGGCGGCTGGCGCCAGCGTGTAGCCGACGGCGGCATAGGCAATGCCATGTGCCAGGTACTGCGGGGCCGCGAAGGCGGAGTCCTCCTTCGAAAGTTCCTGCCAATAGCCGCCATGAAAGAACACCAGGACCGGGGGCCTGGCCACGCCGTCGGGCATGAACAGATCGAGCGTCTGCTGCTCCGTCGTCCCGTAACGGACCGTCGCCGGAAGGCGAGACTGCCGTGCGGCCGCACTCAGGTCGGCGTAGGCACGAATGTAGGGTTGATAATTGCCGCCGATGCATGAGCTCGGCGAGTACTCGCGCTCGCGGTCTTCAAGGGAAAGCTTTTGCCAATCGAGTTTCCGGTTGCGGGAGGCGGTCATCGCTACAAGTTCGTGCGCAGCCGCCAGAGTTCGGGGAACAGCACGACGTCGAGCATCTTGCGCAGGTAGCCTACGCCGCCGGTGCCGCCGGTGCCGCGCTTGAGACCGATCAGCCGTTCGACCGTGGTGACGTGGCGGAAGCGCCACACCCGGAAGGTGTCCTCGAGGTCCATCAGCTCCTCGCCCAGCTGGTAGAGATCCCAATGGGCTTGCGGCTGGCGATACGCCACCAGCCACGCCTGTTCCACCTCGTCGCTGTCCACATAAGGCTGCGTCCAGTCGCGCTGCACATGACTTGCGGGAACCGGCAGCCCGCGGCGGGCCAGGAGGCGCAACGCCTCGTCGTAGAGCGACGGTGCTTCGTAGGCCGCGCGCACCCGCGCCAGCAGGTCGGGTCGATGCTCATGCGGCTTCAGCATGATCGGGTTCTTGTTGCCGAGCGAATACTCGATGCAGCGATATTGGTAGCTCTGAAAGCCGCTGGACGCGCCGAGAAATGGCCGAATGGCGGTATATTCCGGCGGCGTCATGGTGGCCAACACGTCCCAGGCATGCACCAATTGCTCCAGGATGCGCGACACCCGCGCCATCATCTTGAACGCGTTGCCCAATTCGTCCGCCGCGATGCACCGCTTGGCGCCACCGAGCTCGTGCAGCATCAGTTTCATCCAGAGTTCGCTGGTCTGGTGCTGCACGATGAACAGCATCTCGTCATGGGCAGGGGAAAGCGGCTTCTGCGCGCCGAGGAGCGCGTCGAGCTGCAGGTAGTCGCCGTAACTCATGGAGCGGCTCAGATCGAGCTGGGCCTTCTCGTCCTGGACGATCTTCTCGGGAGACGGCGGCTTCGGATCGCTGGGTGCCTGTCCGGACATGGCATCCAGCCTAACACAGCCAGGGTTGCGTGCCCGCCTCGATCCACCGGCATTGCGTCAATCGAACAACGTCGCCAGCCGCTGCTTCATCTGATCGGCGATGTAGAGCGCCAGAGCCTGGATCGTGGAGGTCGGGTTCACCCCGCCTGAAGTCACCCAGATGCTGCCATCGACGATGAACAGGTTCTTCACGTCGTGGCAGCGGCCCCAGCCATTGACCACCGACCGCTCCGGATCGTCGCCCATCCGCGCCGTGCCCAGGAGGTGGCCCGGGCTGTTCAGCACGGTGCGCGACGCATGCAGGCGCTTGGCGCCGGCTTCGGTCAGGATCTCCTCGGCCCGGGCGATGCCGTGCTCCATCATGCGGCGCGTGTTCTCGCTGATCGCATAGTCGATGCGCGGCGCCGGGATGCCGTGGCTGTCCTTCAGCACGGGGTCGAGGGTGACGCGGTTATGCTCCTCGGGGAGATCCTCGCAGGCGACGCCGATCCCCACCCGGTGGCCGAGCAGCTCGCGGTAGACGCGATGATGGTCGCGCCCCCAGGGCAGGCGACCGGTCGCGGCGGCGGTGATCGCCTCGTTCGCCGGGCCGGTGCCGCGGTTGAATTGCAGCGTGTAGCCGCGGACGAAGCCGCGCGCGGGATCGGTCTCGTAGAACTGCTTGCTCCACATCGAGGTGATGGGCGCGCGCCCGCCATCCAGCGCCTCCTCGACATAGCCCGACACGATCGGCCAGGGATGCAGCATCAGGTTCTTGCCGAGGAGGCCCGACGAGTTGGCGAGCCCGTTGGGAAACCGTGCCGAGGCCGAAGCGAGCAGCAGGCGGGGCGTGCCGATCCCGTTGCAGGCCACGATCACGACCTCGGCCGGCTGGAAGTGCTCGCGCCCGTCGGCGTCGTAGTAGATCGCGCCGGCGGCCATGCCGTGCTCGTTGGTGGTGATCTCGCGCACGCGGCAGCGCGTGCGCAGCTCGACGCCGGCACGGAGGGCGAGCGGCCAGTAGGTGATGTCGGTGCTGGCCTTGGCCCCCTGCGCGCAGCCCGGCGTGCAATGCCCGAGGTTGATGCAGGCCGCCCGTCCGTCATAGGCGGTGGTGGCGATGGTGGTGTCGGAGGGCCACCAGTGCCAACCCAGCCTGTTCATCGCCTTGGCATAGTGCGCGCCGGTCTTGCCCAGCGGGATCGGCGGCATCGGCGGGTTGCGCGGCGGTACGCCCGGATCTCCGGCGAGGCCGGATACGCCCATCATCCGGTCGTTCTCGTCGTAGAAGCGTTCGAGCGTCCAGTAGTCGACCGGCCAGTCGTCCGCCACGCCATCCAGCGACTTCACCTTGAAGTCCGACGGGTGCATGCGCGGCCAGTGCGCCGTGTAGATCACCGTGCCGCCGCCGACGCCGTTGAAGTTGGCGATCTTCATCAGCGAGTTGTCGTCGTTGACCGGATAGTCGGTGTCGCGCCCGCGGCGGTTGGGGCTTATGTCGAAATCCGTGTAGCGCCGCGCTTCCCAGTCGCGGCCGTTGCTGGGCAAGTCGGTCGACCTGACCCAGTCGCCCTGTTCCAGGCACAGGATGCGCATTCGGGTTTCGGCCAGGCTCCAGGCCACCGCGGCGCCCGAGGCGCCGGACCCGATGATCAGCACATCGACGCGCTCGTTGCCGGCCATCTCAGCGTTCCCCGGCAGTCGTGGTGCGGTCGTCGCGCCAGAACGGCGCGCGCTTGCGCACCGCGTCGAGCAGCGACCAGTCTCCCTGCTCCAGGACGTAGCCCTTCGGGAAGGGAGCGCGGGCCTCCAGCCCCAGCGCCAGCAGCACGCGGTCGTCGCGGTAATAGGCGCCCAGGATCACCCGCCCGAGGGCCACGGCCGGGGCGCCGCCGTGGGCGTAATAGTCGTTGATCAGCGCTTCCTTCCCGTCGCGGTCCAGGTCGGCGAAGCCGCCAACCGACTTTGCCGCGATCGCCGCCACGGCCTGGCGGACCAGGGGAAGGTCGCGGCCCACGGACCTCGCGATGTCGGCCAGGATGGCCGGATCGTCGGCGCCGGGCACGCCGAAGGCGGGGTCTGCAGGGATCATCGTCCCGGCGATGTCGCCAAGGTCGCGGATTTCTGCGGCGGAGAGTCCGGTTTCGGCGTCGTTGCCCATGAGGGTCAGTCTACAGCAGGTCCAACGACTTCCTGAATTATCGGTTGGTTCGTATCGCGGAAGGCTTAGCCTTTGCGCGCGGTGCCAAGCCGGTTAGTCTCACCAACAAGAAGCTCAACAACAATTTGCCGAAGATGGGGGAACGCATGCGCTTACAGCGTCGATCGCTCACCAGTCTATTGCTCGCGACACCCTTTGCGACGGCCGCCCTGCGCGCGTCGGCACAGGACGACGAGGCCCTTGCGTACTACCGCCAGGCCAAGATCGACTGGCGGCAGGCCGCAGGCCAGTCGCTCACGATCGGGTTGAACAAGCACCCGTTCACCGAATCGCTGCTGCCGCTCATCCCTGAGTTCAGGCGCCTGACGGGCATCAACGTGGATTACCTGATTCTGCCCGAGGCGGAATACTTCACCAAGCTCGTCGCCGATCTCTCGCAGCAGCGCGGGGAATTCTCGGTCATCATGACCGGCCCGGTCCGGAACTGGCAGTTCGTGCCGCCGAACTGGATCCTGCCGCTCGACGACTTCCTCAACAATCCGAAGCTGACCGATCTCGGCTGGTTCAAGCTCGACGACTTCTATCCGGCGCTGATTGCAGCCAACCGCTGGAACGGCAAGACCGGCGGTGGCGTCGGCGAGGGCCCGCTCTACTCGATTCCGGTGCTCGAGGAGAGCTACATCGTGGCGTACCGCAAGGACATCTTCGATCAGTACAACATCAAGGTGCCGACGACCCTCGAAGAGATGGCCGAGGCGGCGCGGCTGGTGAAGAAGAACGCCGGAATCCCCGGCATCGTGGCCCGCGGCACGCCGAGCGTGGCGAGCATGGGCACCGGCTTCATGAGCGGCCTCAAGTCATATACCGACGGCCAGTGGAGCGAGTTCGACGACAAGCTGGCCGCCAACTTCCACGATCCGCGCTCGGTCAAGTTCACGGAGACGTGGATCGGCATGGTCCGCGACAGCGGTCCGCCGAACTGGGCCAACATGCAGTGGTATGACGCCATGGAGGCCTTCACAGCCGGTCAGGCCGGCATGATCGTCGATGCCGACTTCTTCGCCGCCAACTACGAAGACCCCAAGAAGTCGAAGGTTGCCGGCAAGGTCGGCTACGCGCTCATCCCGGCGGGTCCTGGCGGCAAACCCTACGCAGGCCTTTGGACATGGGCGCTGGGAATCAACAAAGCGACCAAG
>JABCYT010000387.1 GCA_013290035.1 Alphaproteobacteria bacterium | reverse complement strand
GCCAGCGCGTTGGTTGGATCGACCGACAGCGTCTTTCTCAAGATCTTTTCGGCTTCCTGATCGCGATCCTCGGTCAGCAGCGCCCGGGCCTTGCCGAGGCGACCGAAGCTGGTCTTGGGCCCGGTCTCCGCCGCGCGGCGGAAACAACCGATCGCCTCGTCCCGATGCCCCAGCGTGTAGACCAGTGCACCGGCCCGGAACCACGCCTCGGTCAACGAGGGGAGCAACTCGGTGGCGCGGTCGTAGGCAAGGATGGCTGCACCGATGTCGCCCAGCTTCTCCAGTGCGATTCCCAGGCGAAAATGGGCGTCGGCGAAGCGCGGGTCGCTGGCGACGGCCTGTCGCAATGCGGCGATGGCTTCCGTTACCTTGCCGACCTCGAGGCAGGCAAGGCCAAGATCGTGCTGGATGATGGGGTTGGATGGCTGCAGCAGCGCAGCTTCGCGCAATGGCGCGATCGCATCGGCCGGCCGGCCGGCCCTGAGCCGCTCGATGGCCAGCTCGAGCAAGGGCGCCACCTGCTGCGGCCCGGGGGGATTGGGAGACTGGGGCATGAGGAGAGTGTGACACTCCCCGATGCGTCAGGCATCCCAGCGCCCGACGCCGACCCGGCCGCGGCCTAGAACTTGCGATACGCCTTGTGCAGATCCACCAGCGGATGCCGCGGTGACATCTGAAACTTGATCAGCAGCTCGCGCGCCAGCATGTCGCGGTCCTGCTGGTTGTCGGGCAGCTTCACGCCCTCCGGCACCGTGACCCAGCCGTTGACGTTGCGGTCGAACACCGCCGCGCGGCCTTCCTCGTAGCCCAGGTGCACGTCCTCCAGCCAGTTCAGGTCCCGCCACTGCATGGTGTCCATGTACTTTCGCAGGAACGGCGTCAGGCGCCGGTAGTCGGGCACCAGGTTGACGTCGTAGCGGTAGCCGATGTGCTGGCCGATCTCCTTTTCCCGCTGGCTGTCCAGGCCGGCCGTCTTGATGAAGTGGTCGATGTCCTTCGCGCCGCTCTTGGCGCCGGCAACACGCGCGGCGCCCGGCCTGGCGCCATTGCCGCCGTTGCCTCTGGCGGCGGGCTTGGCCTTCTTGGCACGCGCGTACTTTTGCAATGAGGTGACCTTTGCCATGGCGGGGCGCTCCTCAGTAGCGTGTCATGTCGGGGCGGCCGACTGTGTGCTGCGATCCGGCCAGCGGCACCATCGCCAGGGCCGAGGCCTCCATGGTCAGCGCGGCCAGGTCCTCTGGCTCCAGGCTGTGCACGTTGGTCTTGCCGCACGCGCGCGCCATCATCTGGGCCTCGATCGTCAGGCAGTGCAGGAAGTTGTAGACGCGCTCGGCGGCGGCGTCCGGATCGAGGCGCTTGCGCAGCAGCGGATCCTGCGTGGCCACGCCGACCGGGCAGCGCCCGGTGTGGCAGTGGTAGCAGTGGCCGGCCTCCACGCCGATCTCCTTTTCGAAATCGGCTTCCGGGATGTCCTTGTTGCAATTGAGCGCCATCAGCGCCGAGTGGCCGATCGCGACCGCGTCGGCGCCGAGGGCCAGCGCCTTGGCTACGTCGCCGCCGTTGCGGATGCCGCCGGCGTACACCAGCGAGATCTCGCCGGTCTTGCCCACGTCGTCGAGCGCCTTGCGGGCCTGGCGGATCGCCGCGATGCCGGGCACGCCGGTCTCTTCGGTCGCGATGTGAGGTCCCGCTCCAGTGCCGCCTTCCATGCCGTCGATGTAGATGCTGTCGGGCCCGGTCTTGGCCGCCATCCGCACGTCGTCGTAGACGCGGGCGGCGCCCAGCTTGAGCTGGATCGGGATCTCGCCGTTGGTCGCCTCGCGGATCTCGTTGATCTTCAGCGCGAGATCGTCCGGACCGAGCCAGTCGGGGTGGCGGGCCGGCGAGCGCTGGTCGATGCCGGCCGGCAGCGAGCGCATCTCGGCGACCTGGTCGGTCACCTTCTGCCCCATCAGGTGGCCGCCCAGGCCCACCTTGCACCCCTGGCCGATGAAGAACTCGCAGGCGTCGGCCAGCCGCAAATGGTGCGGATTGAAGCCGTAGCGCGACTGGATGCACTGGTACAGCCACTTGGACGAGTAACGGCGCTCGTCCGGGATCATGCCGCCTTCGCCGGAGCAGGTCGCGGTGCCGGCCATGGTGGCGCCGCGCGCGAGCGAGATCTTCGCCTCGTAGCTGAGCGACCCGAAGCTCATGCCGGTGATGTAGATCGGGATGTCCAGCACCAGCGGCCGCTTTGCGCGCGGCCCGATGATGGTCTGGGTCTCGCACTTTTCGCGATAGCCCTCGATCACGAACCGGGTCAGCGTTCCGGGCAGGAACGTCAGGTCGTCCCAGTTGGGGATCTTCTTGAACAGCGAAAAGCCCCGCATCCGGTAGCGGCCGAGCTCGCTCTTGATGTGGATGTCGTCGATGACCTGCGGCGTGAAAATGGAGCTGTGGCCGATCACGTGCGTGTTGCGGCTGAGCTTCTTCTTCGTCGCCGGAACCGGGGCCGGAGCCTTGGTTTCCTTCGCCATGGGATTCTCGCTTCCTGGTCGCAGTAAATGAGGGTGAGTACGGCTTCGACGCCTTACAGGATCAGCTTCTTCTCGGCCGGCTCGAGGTTGTCGTAGTTCCACAGCTGCCGGCCGGCCACGATCTTCTGCAGCTTCCTGACGCCGTTGGGCGCCGCCAGCCCGTACAGCTTGAGCTTGCGTTCGAGCCAATCGGCCTCGACGTCGGTGATCTCACCCGGCACGGCGTCCACGCCCAGGCCGGCGATGCTGCCGCCGACGTAGATCGTGCCGTCGTACATCGAGTCGCCCAGGTTCTTGCCGGCGTCGCCCAGGATCACCATGCGTCCGCGCTGCATCATGAATCCGCAGAAGGCGCCGGCGCGCCCGCCGATCAGGATGGTGCCGCCCTTCATGTCGATGCCGACGCGCGCCCCGACGTCGCCCTTGCAGACGAGGTCGCCGCCGCGCATGGCGGCGCCGAAGGTCGAGCCGGCGTTTTTCTCGATGACGACGGTGCCGGCCATCATGTTCTCGGCGCACGACCAGCCCACGCGGCCGGTGATCCGGATGTTCGGTCCGTCGATCAGGCCGCAGCCGAAGTAGCCCAGGCTCCCCTGGATCTCGAGGTTCAACCGGTTCAGGATGCCCACCGCGATGCCGTGCTTGGCGCCCGGATTCTTCAGCACGATCGTGCCGTGGCCCTGGCCCATCAGCTCGCGCAGTTTCAGGTTGATCTGGGTCGGCTCCAGGTCGGCCGCGTCGATTTCGGCGCGCCTGGCGAAGTCGACCTCGAACGCGTGCGGATAGGTGAACCGCGCCTCCTCCTCCGGCCGGAAGAAGCGCTGCTGGGTGCGTCCGGCCAACTGCTCGGTGTGCATCCCGGAATCGGAGGCTTTGGTCATCAGTGCCATGGTGGTTGCCCGTCCGCGGTTGGTTTCAGCTCTGCCAGACGCGCACGTCGCCCTCGTAGGGGTCGAACGTGTCGATCTCGTGCGGGAAGATGCTGCGGATGGCCACTTCCTCGGAGGCCAGCGCTATGAAGCGGTCGCTTTCGTACAGCACCATCGGCTTGGCCGCCATCACGTCCTTGGCCATGCCGAGGCTGTCGGAAGTCGCCACCAGATAGGTGAACACGCCGTCGAGCTCGGCGATCGAGTCGGTCATCGCATCCTTCAACTTGGCGCCCTGCGCCATCCGGTCGGCCAGATACACGGCGATCAGCTCGGAGTCGCAGTTCGACACGAAGCGGTGGCCGCGCCGCTCCAGCGCCCGGCGGCCGTTCCAGTAGTTGGTGAGCTGGCCGTTGTGGACGACGGCAACGTCGGCGAACGGGTAGGCCCAGTACGGGTGGGCCGAACGGATGTCCACGTCGGACTCGGTCGCCATCCGGGTGTGGCCGAGCGCGTGCGTGCCGACGAAGCCCTTCAGATGGTACTGGCCGGCCACCTGTGCCGCGTCGCCCAGGTCCTTGATCAACTCCAGCCCCAGGCCCATCGACAGGATCTCGGCGCCGTCGACATCCTCGACGTAGTTCGCCAGCCGGCGCCGGTCGCCTTCGAACGCGATCCGGTAGCGGAACGCGTACTCGGTCGCGGCCTCGGCCGCCAGGATCGTGGCGCCCAGCTCGGCCAGCCGCCGGTCGACCTCGTCGCGGCGCTCCTTGACCTGGCGGTGGATGTCGAAGCCCTGCGACATCTCGGCTCCCTCGGCCAGCTTGAAGCGCACGACCAGCTCCTGTCCGTGCGGCTTGCCGTAGAGCGCGTAGCCGGTCGAGTCGGGCCCGCGGTGCTTCATGGACTGCAGCATGGCGGTCATCTCCCGGCCGACGTCGCCGGTTGCGCCGCGATGAATCAGTCCCGCGATTCCACACATGCTGTCTCTCCTTCGCCTCGAAGCGGCCTCAGGGCAGGTAGTCCCAGTACTGCTTCACGTCCCAGTCGGTGACGGTCGCCATGAACTTCTCCCACTCGTCGCGCTTGTAGTGGGTGAAGACCCGGTACATGTCGCCCGGCATCGCGGAACGGACGATTTCGTCCTGCTCGAGCGCCGTGAGCGCTTCGCCGAGCGACATCGGCAGCTTCTTGACCTTCTTGCCGGCCGCCATCGCCGCGTAGATGTTGCGCTCC
>JABCYT010000386.1 GCA_013290035.1 Alphaproteobacteria bacterium | reverse complement strand
CTTGGAGAGGTTCGGACGGTCGACGGGTGCAGCATCGTCGTTGCTCAGCATGACGATGCCGCCCTTGTAGTCCTGCCGCCGCAGCATCTCCGCCGCCGCGAAGCCGGCAGCGCCGCCACCCACGATCACGATCCTTCGCGGCGGCGCCCCTGCGGGCTTGCCGCGCGGCGCGGGCTTCACGTCGCTGCGCTTTTGCGTCACGAAGACCTTGCCGTCGCGCTGTTCGACCGACCAGCAGTCGATCGGACTCAAGGCCGGCGCGTGCAGCGCTTCGCCTGTCCGCAGGCTGAAGCAGGCATGGTGCCAGGGACAGCGCACGGTATCGTCGACGACGAGGCCGTCGGCGAGCGGGCCGTGATAGTGGCTGCAGTGGGCCGCTGTCGCGAAGACCTCCTGGCCGACGCGGGCCAGCAGCACCTGCTCCTCGCCGACATGACCGGCCAGCATGCCGCCGTCGGCGAGTTCTGCGAAAGCAATGCCCTTGGTCAGATCGGGCCCGCTGGGCTTGGCTTGATCGTCGGCCATTTTGTTCTCCTTGAGCGCCAGTAGGGAGCATGGGAAACCACGGAGGCCATGTCCACCTCCCCCGCTCTCGTCTGCCTCGGCGAGCCCCTGATCGAGTTCAACCGGCCGCGCGAGGGCGACGGTCGAACCTGGCTGCAAGGCTTCGGCGGCGATTCGCAGAATGTCGCGATCGCGGCCGCCCGCCAGGGTGCGGCGGCCGGCTACCTCACCAGCCTCGGCCAGGATTGGATGGGCGACGCCTTCCTCGAGCTGTGGCAATCCGAAGGCGTCGATGCATCCCGCGTGAGCCGTCATCCCAGCGCACCGACCGGCGTCAGCTTCGTCACTCACAGCGCTGCCGGCCACAAGTTCGACTACCTGCGCAAGAATTCCGCGGCTTCCCTCATGACTCCGGACGGCCTGCCAAAGGACTACATCGCCGGCGCCCGGTTCTTTCACCTCTCGGCCATCGGCCAGGCGATCAGCGACAGCGCCCGGCAGACCTGCGAGGCCGCGATCGCGATCGCCCGCTCAGCCGGCGTAAAAGTTTCCTACGACACCAACCTTCGCCTGCGGCTGTGGGAGCTCGATACCGCGCGCCGGACGATCGATGCCACCCTGGCGCGCTGCGATGTCGCCCTGCCGAGCCTCGACGATTCGCAGCAGCTCACCGGCCTTTCCGAGCCCGACGCCATCGCCGATCATTATCTCAAGCTCGGCGCGCCGCTGGTGGCGCTGAAAATGGCGGCCGCCGGCGCCCTGATCGCCACGCCGCAGAAGCGCTTTCGCCTTGCCGCGCCTCGCGTCGTGGCGGTCGACGCCACCGGGGCCGGCGACACCTTCGACGGCGCCTTCCTGACGCGGCTGATGGCCGGTGACGATCTCGAGACGGCCGGGCGCTACGCCAATGTCGCGGCCGCGCTCTCCACGCGGGGCTACGGCGCGGTCACGCCTATTCCGCGGGCGGCCGAAGTCCTGGCTGAATTGGCGCGCGGCTGAAGCGCGGGGCGAGCGCGCGCAGGAAGCGGCCGAACACCGTCACCTGCTGGACGATCCAGCCGCGGCCATTGTCGGCATCGATCAGGGGATTGTCGACGCCGGTCGGGCGGCGCTTGCCGTCGTAGATCGCCGTACCGAACAGCATGTCCCAGATCGGAAACACCGGCGCGAAATTGTGGTCGTGGACGCGCGGCTCGTCGGCGTTCGCCCGCGCATGGTGAATGCGGTGGAAACGCGGCCCGACGATCAGGCGCTCGCCCACCCGGCCGAAGCTCATGTCGACATTAGCGTGCGACCAGCTCTCGATCAGACGGCCGATCATCAGGATCAGGATGTAGTCGTCCGGCTGGACGCCCACGAACTGGGCGAAGACGACCAATGCCAGGGTTGTCAGCAGGTTGTCGACGATGTGGTTGCGGTCGTCGCTCCACACCGTCACCTGACGCTGGCTGTGATGCAGGCTGTGCAGCGCCCACCACCAGGAGAATTTGTGCTGGGCGCGGTGCAGCCAGTAGGCGGCGAAATCGTAGAGCGCGAAATAGACCAGGAAGGAGCCGAGCGCGCTGTCATGCAGTCCCGGCAGGAGCTGCTCGAGCCGCGGCGGTACGAAGCCCCACGCGCGCACCAGGTAGTCGATCTCGTTGGTGATCGGATAGCTCACCATGAAGACGACGAGCGGGATGATGCCGAGCTTGTTCAGCACCGTGTAGACACGGTCGACGGCGACGAGACGGTCGTTGTCGGTCCTCTCGAGCGGCCAGCGTTTTTCGAAGAAGCGCATGCCCAGCGCGATGACCAGGATCTGGACGATCCCGAGCATCACGATCTCGACGGCGTTGAAGGCCGGCTCGAACCATTCCATCAGGCCGAACCGGAACAGCAGCGGGCTGACCAGGGTCTCGAACAGCCAGGCCTGGACGCCCACCCAGATGTCGATGAGGTCGCGCATCGGCGCGCCCGGCTACTTCTGTTCGTCCGCCGTCGACGCCGCGCGAACCGGTCCCCCTCCCGGTCCCGTCGTGCCGGACTTCAGCATCAAGACGCCGTGCGGCGACTTGCCGACCGGAATCGAGGCGACCACCCGCATCTGCTCGAGGTCGACCACGGCGATGCGGCGCAGGAAGCGCTGGGTGACCCAAAGCTCCTTGCCGTCGGGCGTGATGTCCATGTCGTCCGGACCGCCCGGCACCTTGATGCTGCCAACGACCTTCATGTCCTGGGTGTCGACCAGCGAGATCGTGCCTTCGACCCGATTGCTCACGAACCAGTGCCGGCCATCGCCCTTCGGCCAGAAATTATGCGCACCCTTGCCAGTCTGCAGGCGGCCCCCGACCGAGCCGTCCTTGGGATCGACGGACACCAGGCCGTCCTCGCCGGTCAAGGCCACGAGCAGGCGCTTGTTGTCGGGCAACATGAGCACGCCGGCCGGCGCCTTGCCGACCTCGACGTTCCACTTGATGGCCTGGGTCTCGAGGTCGAAAGCGACGACGCGGCCGGTCTGCTGCAGGCTCACGAACACCGTCTTCGAATCGGTGTCGAACGCCATGTGGCTCGGCAGGCCGTCGATGAAGATGCGGCCGGCGAGCTTGAAGCCGTCGGCATGGTAGATGTCGACATGGTCGAGCCGATAGGCGACGGTGACGAACCACTTGCCGTCCGGGCTGAAGCCCAGCTGGTAGGGATCGATGATGTCGCGCACGACGCGACGCTTCTCACCGGTCTTGGCGTCGAGCACGAGCAGCTCGTTGGTCGCCGTCGAGCCGACCAGCACTTCCTTGCCGTCCGGCGTGGGCATCAGGTGATGCGGCTCGCGGCCGATCGGCAGGCGCACCAGCTCGATGCGTCCGCTGCGGCTCAGGATGCTGTAGGAGGCGTCTTCGGAGTTCAGGACCAGGACCGAATCGGCACGCGCGGCACCGCCAACAGCCAGTGCGAGCGCCGTCGCCGCAATCGCCACTCTATTCATCAAGGCAGGTCGAACTCCCAAGCTGACGTTGAAGCATCTTTCCGGTCGCAACGCTAGAGCCGTTTGAGTCGGGCGGCTGCGGCGGCGAGCCGACCGCCTTCAGCCAGGCCAAGCCGCCCGCTGCGTCGGCCGGGAAGAATTTCAGCAGCCCAAAACCCTGCTCGGCCAAGACCATCGCCTCCGATACCGTCTGGATACCGGGCAAGAATGGCAATCCTGCGGCCCGGGCGGCTGTGACAAGCGTGGGCGTACATCCCGGGCCGACGGCGAACCGGTCGCCGCCCGCCTGACATCCTCGAACTGCCGGGGTTGCAGCACGGTTCCTGCGCCAATCACGGCATCGGGCAACGCCACGACCGGCGCCAGGTTGGCGATCGCCGAGATATCCACCGTCAGACGCTCCAGCCACCGTCGATCACGTTCACCGTCCCGGTGGTGAAGGCCGACTCGTCGCTGGCCAGGTAGAGCGCGAGGGCGGCGATCTCCTCGGCCGAGCCGAAGCGGCCGGTCGGCTGGCGCTGCAGGAAGAACTGCCGGGCGTCGGCGCCGCCGCCCAGCGAGGAAATGCGCTCGTCGAGCGACGGCGTCTGTACCGTGCCGGGGCAGATCGCATTGCAGCGGATGCCCTTGCTCACATAGTCGACCGCCACCGACTTGGTCAGGCCGATCACGGCGGCTTTGGTGGTGCCGTAGATGAAGCGCAGCGCCGCCCCCTTCACCGACGAGGCCGCCGACGACATGTTGATGATCGAGCCGGAGCCTTTGCCCAGCATGCCGGGCAGGAAGGCCTGGATCGTCCAGAACATGCTGCGCACATTGAGATCGAAGGCGAAGCGCCATTGCTCGTCCGTGGCGTCGAGCACCGTGCCGTGATGGACGAAGCCCGCGCAATTGAACAGTGCGTCGACCGCGCCGGCCTCCTGGGCGAAGGCGGCGATCGCCGTCTTGTCCAGCACATCGAGCGTGCGCGTCTGAAGCCCGGGCACGCCGTCCAGCGCCTCGAGCTTCGCCGCATCGACGTCGGTCGCCCAGACGGTCGCGCCTTCGCGCGCAAAGGCGCGCGCCGTGGCCGCGCCGATCCCCTGTCCTGCCGCCGTGACGACGCAGACCTTGTCCTTCAATCGCATGCGCTTGTCTCCAGTCTCGTCCCGTAGGC
>JABCYT010000385.1 GCA_013290035.1 Alphaproteobacteria bacterium | reverse complement strand
CTCCAGGGCGATCTTGCCCTTCAGGAACGCGATATCGCGCTCGTTCTCCGCCAGCATCAGGCCGCCGCAGACCTTCATTTCCAGATCCTGGCCGGTGTCGCGCTGGATGTCCTGCCACAGGGCCACCGAAGCGGGACCGAGCGGCAAGCCGTCGGCCGCACGACTCGACGGCGGCGCGTCCAAGGCGAAGTCGAAGGCGAGAAGCTGGACGTGCAGCGAGCCTGCGTTGGCGCCGGAGGCCTGCAGGTTCACCTCGTCGCGCTCGACCACCATGGCCTCGATGCCCTCATGCGCCAGCCAGTAGGCGAGGCAGGAGCCGGCGACGCCGCCGCCGACCACCAGCGTATCGACGGTCTCGGCCGGCAGGGGTGCGGTATCGCGCGGCCGCGCCATGTCGGGCGGCACGAAGTCCTTGTGGCCGGTCCATTCCGGCTGCTCGACCATCAGGGCGCGGATCGGCACCGGCTTGGCGGGCGGTCGCGGTGCGAACAGCCCGAACTCGCCCACTTCCGGCGTCGTCAGGCGCGCCACCACGGAGGCGCAATAGCGGCCCTGGCAGCGACCCATGCCGACCCGGCAGGCACGCTTCAGCGCGGCCGGAGAATCGTGTCCGACCGCGATCAGCGTGCGCAATTCGCCCGCCGTCACCTCCTCGCAGCGACAGACGACGGCGGTGTCATCGATCGTCTCGGGATCGATCGCCGGCGTCTCGAACAGCGTCCAGAGGGCTGCCTGGAAGCGCGCGGCGCGACGCAGCGTGCGCCGGGCCTCGCGCGGCTCGGCTACTTTGAGCCCGAGATCGCCCGCGATCGCAACGGCAGCCAGCGCGCCTTGCGCCAGAGCCGCGTGGGCACCGCCGAAGCGCGCGCCGTCGCCGATCGAGAAAACCTCGCCGAGACTGGTGCGGCCGTTGGCGTCGGTGAGGGTTTCCATCGAGCCCATGCCGCGCGGCACGAAGCGGTGAGCGCAGCCCAGCGAGCGCGCCAGCTCCGACGACGAGGCGAAGCCGTAATTCAGGGCGACGATGTCGGCCTCGAGCGCGAGATCGCCCGCCTGCACGCCACGCACGCGATCCTCGCCCAGCAGCCGTGTTGCCTTGCGGTTCCAGTGCAGCTTCCGACCCAGCCGGGCGGCAAGCGATAGCCCGTCGACCAGCAGGAAAGGATCGGCGGACGCGGCAGTCGCCAAGGCGCGCCATCGCCCGAGGCCCGGCCGCCGCGCCGCCTCGAGGACGGCGACGACGTTCGCGCCGCCGTCCAGGAGCTCGACGGCCGTCTGCAGGCAAAGTGGGCCGTTGCCGGCAATCACGATGCGTTCGCCGGGCGACACGCGATAGGAGCGCGCGAGCGTCTGCAGCCCGCCCACCGTCATCACACCGGGCAGAGTCCAGCCCGGCACGGTCGGCGATTGCTCGTAGGCGCCGGTCGCCAGCACCAGGCGCTTGGGCCGGTAGAGCCGCGACTGGCCCGCGACGATGGCGGCGATCTCCTGGGCCGAGAAGGCAGCCCACACCGTCGCTTCGTTGACGACCCGAACCCCCGCCCGCAGCGCCGATTGCGCCAGCACGGCCCCGTCACGGAATTGGCGGTCGAGGGTCGACAGGTCGGCCTCGTACGAGGGCGCCAGCGGCTTGAAGAACTGCCCACCCGCATAGAGGCGTTCGTCGAGCACGACCACGTCGGCCCCGGCGAGCGCCAGACCGCGCGCCGCCGAGAGGCCCGCGGGGCCGGCGCCCACCACCAACACGTCGCAGGCGATTTCCTCGGCCGGGCGCGGCGGTTCGCCGTGGTTGGCCGCGGCCGTTGGCGAGGAGCGAACCTCCATGCCCGCCGCCGCCCTGGTGAGGCAGGCCCGCTGACTGGGTCGGCCGTCGACCGTCACCAGGCAATCGAAGCACACGCCCATGCCGCAGAATGGCCCGCGCGGCGCGCCCGAGCGGGCCTGGCGGACGGCCACGATGTCGGACGCGGCCAGGGCGGCGGCGATGGTCTCGCCTTCCAGCGCCTCGATTTCGCGGCCATCGAAGCTCAAGCGAACCGGTGAGCCGGCCGGCCGCATATCGGGGTGCTTCAGGCGCATGGCAAAAGGTTTACAATGACGCTGCGGATTAGAACACCAACAACAACTCTCACCCTGAGGAGCGTATCGAAGGGTGGGCGCGCGCACTTTGCTTGTTGCCCATCCTTCGAGACGGCGCTGCGCGCCTCCTCAGGATGAGGTGGTTGCTGGGGTTGCCGGTTACAGGAGTGAAGATGAAGAAGTTTCGCGGCACCTACACCGTCCTGATCACGCCCTTTACCGCCGATGGGAAGAAAGTCGACGAAGCAGCGCTCCGGCGCCTAGTCGACTTCCAGATCGACGAAGGCATCCATGGCCTGATCCCGCTGGGCAGCACCGGCGAGTTCCTGAGCGTGACGCCCGACGAGCGGCGGCAGATTGTGGAGACCGTGATCAAGCAGGCGGCCGGCCGCGTGCCGGTGCTGATCGGCACAGGCGCGGAATGGACCGACGAGGTCGTGCGCGCCAGCCGCGAAGCCGAGTCGATGGGCGCCGACGGCGTGATGATCATCCCGCCTTTCTACAGCGTGCCGACCGACGACGAGCTCTATGCGCACTACAAGAACGTGTCGGACGCGATCTCGATTCCGATCATGGTCTACAACAACCCGGCGACGGCCAACGTCGACATGACGCCGGAACTGATCGCCCGCATCGCCCAGATCCCCAACTGCCGGTACGTGAAGGAATCGACCCTCGATCCGACGCGCGTGCGCGACATCATTCGCCTGGCCGGCGACAAGATGACCGTGTTCGCGGGCGTGCTGGGCTACGAATCGTTCTGGCTGGGCGCCGAAGGCTGGGTCGCGGTGTGCTCCAACGTCATTCCGCGCTGGTCGGCCGAGCTGTTCGAGCTGGTCGCCGACAAGCGCGACATGGATACCGCCTTGGCGCTCTACAACAAGATGACGCCGCTGCTCTGGTGGGTCGGCGGGCCGCGCTACGTCTCGGGCACCAAGGCGTGCTTCGAGATGATGGGCATGCCGATGGGCCCGCCCCGCGCGCCGCGCCTGCCGCTGCCCGAGGCGCAGCGACCGGCCTTGCGCGAGGTGTTGCGGACGATGGGCGTGCTGGCGGAGGAGAAGGCGAGAGCGCGGGCTTGATTTGCCTTCAGGTTCCTCTCCCTCTAGCGGAGGAGAGGAACATGATGTCTCAAGAAGGGTGGTCAATGATCATCCCGCGCGAGCTGGTGGTCGACGGCGGCGCCGTAGGCTTTGCCGTAAAAGGCCTCGATGCGGCGCTGCACGAAATCCCAGCAGGTCGTCATCACCAGGTAGATGATGGCCACGACCATGAAGACTTCCAGCACCTGGAACTTCTGCTGCATCAGGATCTGGCCGCGCCGCAGCACCTCCTCCATGGAGATCACCGAGGCGATGGAGGTGGTCTTCAGAAGCCCGTTCACCGAGTTGCCGAGCGGCGGGATGATGACGCGCAACGCCTGCGGCAGCACGACTTTGCGGAAGATCTGGTAGGGCTTCAGCCCGAGCGCACGCGCCGCCTCGGTCTGGCCCTTGGCGACCGACAGGATGCCGCCGCGCAGGATCTCCGAGAGATAGGCCGCCTCGTTCAGCGCCAGGCCGATGACGGCCGCTTCAATGACCGAGAAGCGCACCAGCCCGAGCTGCGGCAGGCCGGTATAGATGATGATGAGCTGCACCAGCAGCGGCGTGCCGCGGAAGATCCAGACATAGATCTCGGCCGTCCGCGACAGCGCCTTGTGTTTGCTGAGTCGCATGACAGCGAGCAGAAGACCGATCATGCCGCCCAGGATCAGCGTGCTGATCGTGAGCCCAATCGTCCACAGCGCGCCTTCCAGGAGATAGAGGTTGGTGAAGTAGCTCCAGAAGCCTTCCCAGTTCCAGACCTTCATGGCGGCCTCTCACGTTCAGCCAATCCGAGCGCAGCGACGGATCTCATGGCGATTGCGAGCAGCGTGCTCGTTGAAATGCCACGAGGTCCTTCGCTGCGCTCAGGACGACAGAATTTTGTCGACGAAGATACTCAGCCCGGTCCCGGCCCTTTGATCGAGAAGACGGGCTCCTCGATCTTCAGCACGCCGTACTGGTCGAGCAGCTTGTCGTAGAAGCCGTCCTTCTTGAGCGCATCGAGTGCGCCCACGACGGCCTCGGCCAGCGGCCTGTTGGCGAAGGCGAAGCAGGCGGTCTGCGGGAACACGCCGCTGATGGCGCGGGTGAAGTCGCCGCGCTGCTGCATGAACATCGCCGTGGCGTCGATGCAGGTCGCGGCGTCCGACTGGCCGGCCTTCAGTGCCTGGAAGGCCTCGGCGAAATTGTTGAAGGTCATGACGGTGACGGGCTTGAGGCCCTTCTTGGTGACGATGTCGTTGACCTCGCGCGTGCGCCGCTCCTCGATGCCGCCCAGCTCGACCGAGATGCGCTTGCCGGCGAGATCGTCGATCGTCTTCAGCCCCAGCGGATTGCCCTTAGCGGCGAGGAAGCTGATGGCCGCCTGTTCATAGGGCACCATGTACATCAGCTTCGACCGTTCCTCGGTCCAGAAGATGCCGGTATTGATCATGTCCCAGCGCTTGGCGGCGAGGCCCGGGATCATG